>JACNFI010000160.1:0-4194 GCA_014384665.1 Candidatus Cloacimonadota bacterium | reverse complement strand
TCTATTCCGAAGACTATTTCTTAATGGATGGAAATAAGCAAATTGATGTTGGTATTGGACCTGGGGACGGTATGATGCTCAGATTAGCACAAGTTCCTCCACAGGTTATTACTGGTAGTTACATGGCTTATAATACATATATACCATATTCCATCACAATTGAATCAGGAGCAAGCCTTATTATTTTTGGCAATGTCCGTTTCGGTTCGTACAGCAATATTACTGTGGAAGATGAAGCCAGCCTATGTATTATGGGTTCTACAATTTTAGGTGAAAATTCAGAAATAATCGTTTATGGCGATCTTTATATTCATGCAGAAGTGTCGGCTTATGCGCATAGTTGGAATGGTATTGAATGTTATGAAAATGGCACTGTAAACCTATCTAATGGAATGATTAAAAATGCACGAATTGCTATTTACAATGTAAGTGGAGATATTGTCATAGAAAATAGTGAAATTCAAAATTGTAATCTTGGTATAAAATTTCTGGGCGGCAGTTTAGATTTCATATCAAGCACAATAACAAATGCACAAAACGGGATTGAAATTCTCCCTGTATCTGGTGATACTATATCTATCTCTATAAGCGGTGATGAGGATAATCCTTCACTTATTCATTGTAACCCTTCTTATGGAAGTGCTGATGAATCTGTGGGAATAAAATTTGTTGATATTTGTCAATCTAGAACAGACTATACATTTTCATGTAACTATACTAACTTTATTAATCTTGGTACAGGCATAGAATCTAATAATGTATGGTATCTAAGTGCAAATAATGAAATTAGCAACGGCACTTTTGAAGAATGCGATTATGGGATATACCTATTTGCAGTAGAAGGGAGTTCATTAAACATACATGACTGCACATTTGATAACAACATTACTTCAGGAATTTTTTCAAATACTGCAAATATTAAAATAGATAATTGTATTTTCAAAAACCACTCGTTTGGAGCTATAGAAATTAGTGGTATTGCACAATGTAAAGAAGTAGACGCACTACCCCCACATGCATATTTCTATACTATTAGAAATTGTGATTTTTACGATAATTCTTTTTGTATTAGAAGTAGAGAATCTTCTCCAAGAATTGAGAATAATATATTCACTGAATCAAATCCAAACGGTTTGCTCATCTCCAACAATTCTTTTCCAAACTGTGGTCAGAATGCTAATAATGTGTTTCAAAGTTCTACAGCACATATTACTTTTTGGGATGATATGCCTTTTTCTTCTTCCATTTATTTAAAAGATGGGCATAATGATTTTTATTGGAATGCTATTTTTCAAGGTGATTTTGTCTTTTATGAAGATTATTCTATCAATTGGTTTTGTATTGATGCTAATGGAAATTACTGGGATCCTTATCCACGTGACCCAACTATAATGGATTATTCTGGTAATGCTCCTGAAATAATAGCAGATGTAAAGGACTCAATTCCAAATGTTACTATTATTTCAAACTATACTACCCGATTTGAGAGGGCAACTTACGATGAATATAATGAAGAGTTTCAAACAGCATTGGATACATTTAGAACCATTCTTGTAGAGCAAAAGCCAGAAGAATACCATCTTCTTGGAATGTGTGCTGATAAAATCTTCAATTTATCAACTCTTCTAAATAATGATATGAATGAATTAAGAGACTTTTATGAAAGTCAATATTATTCTGTTCCAGAGGATAGCATTTATCTAAGACATATATTAAAAGAATATATCAAAAGATGTAACATAGCTTTAAAAGAATATCAGGCAGCGGCTGATATAGTAGTTGAAAGAATAGACAATCCTTTTTCTCCACTGGATTCTATTTATGCTATAATGGATCTTGAAACTATTTATATGCTAAGTTCGGGTGGTCATAAAGGAGCTACAGTTTTCACAAAGTATGAGAATCTAAATCCTAGAACTTTTAAAGTCTACAACAATAAGTATAATGAACATTGGAATGAGATTGCTCAACTTATAGGTGTTGATGAAGATAACTTGAATCAAGATATTATCCCTAACAAACTTCTAATCAACTATCCCAATCCCTTTAGAACTTCAACTACAATTTGTTTTTCTATACCAAGGGGGACAAAGAAAGCAAAGATAAGAATTTATAATATCAAAGGGCAGTTGGTAAAACAATTGTCAATATTCAATTCCCAATTAAATTGGGAACAATCTTCAATTGAATGGGATGGAAAAGATGAAAATGGAAGAAAGCTCTCCAGTGGAATTTATTTTTATAAATTATCTGCCTCAGGGGGGAATGCTGATAATCAAACAGAAGTAGTAAAGAAAATGATTTTGCTTAAATAGATACTTGATTATAGTATATCATTCTGAAAATAATGGGACATTTAAATTGTCATTCCGAGTCCCGATTAATCGGGACGAAGAATCTCTTCTTGGAGGCTTTAGATTCTTCACGGAGTTTGCCCTGAGTCAAGAATTGAGACCCTTCGCTTACGCTCAGGGTGACATACCGAAGGGTTCAGAATGACATCTGTAGATAAAATTTGCATACTTAATTTAAGAATGCAACACTAGTAAAATATGAAACATTTTACCAAGACAAAATAGAATGTGGTGTCAAATGCGTAACTTTTTTATCATAATTATGCTATTTTTTACAACCTCGCTTTGTTTTGCTATTGAGCAAGAAACCGCTTCTTTTACAGATTTCTTATACTGGCATACAGATGCTTGTGAATATGATAACTGGGTTTCTCACATTGCAGAAGGAATTGCTTCTCCAAACTATAATTTATATGCTCCTTGGGATCCTCAAACTAATGGATTTGGAGATTTTCATATTGCTTCAGATGAGGAATTAGAAGATTGGGAATCCGTGGTGGAATCATTTGTCCAGGAAAATTTTGAACAAGCCCAATCATATATTAATACATTTGGGTTTCCGTATAAGGTGGTTCAATTTGACGATACAGAAACAGGCAATACATATTATCTTCTTAGAGAGATGTTGAATATGGCTTACTATGACAGCAATGGTACAGTGCCTGAATATGATGATGAAATCGGAGCTTTTGAGTATGGTTGGGGATTGTATGTTTATAATCCGCAAGGCACACAACCGATTGTAGTAACTGCACCTCACCCCAATGATGACTTTATTACTTCTGCTGTATCATATAAATGTTTTAAGGATTGGGATGCAAAGTTTTTATTGATTTCAGGAGCAGGGAGAGAGGTAAAATGGACAGAACAAGGTTCATATACGAATAGCAAATCGCTTAGTGACCCTTCGCGTGTAGAAGACCATCCATTTACTGTAGCATATAAAATTTTTTGTGATAAAATACGGGATGAATTTGGACAAAGAGAATTCTCTCCTCAGATTCATAGCTATGATTGGAATAGACATGCAGGTCATTCTAATTGTCAAATTTCTGCCGGGTTTCACAAGGTGTGCCCGAACTTACCCATTCGTGACCTTTCAGATTTAAAGATTGATATAATCAACGCAAGTAGTCATCTAATGATTCCTGCAAATACAATCGGCCTTCATCCAGATGTTTATTTGAATGATTATTATGCTGTTCATTATACTATGTATGACTTTACTTTTACAGATGGAGATACAACTTATACAGTAAATAATCAAATAGATTTGCAAGGATATTCACAAAACCGACAGATGCTCTATACATTTGCAGATTGGAATAGATACGATGTTTTTGAGCCATTCTTTCATCTTGAAATGGATGAATTGCCAAACTGTTATGAGCAAATAACCTATTATTTGAAATGGTTTTATGCGTATGACACTCTTTGGGGAATATACAATATGGAGCACTTATTTGATTATACATTAGAATACTATTCCTATTGGATAGATGCTATGACTCAGGTTCTTCCAGAAGTAATTGCGCTTGATGATAACCTGATACCTGATACTCCGGGAAATTTTTCCATATACAGTCAGGGTTTTGATAATATTACTTTGGAATGGGAAAGGATTTCTTCTTTTGATTTTAATACCTATGAGATATTGTATAGTATAGAACCCATTCAATCTGGAAATTATGATATTTATTCTCGGGAAGATAATTCTCTTCTCGCCAGTCAGGTAACAGATTTGATCACTATACCTGAATTGGATTACAATCAACAATATTATTTCAAAATCAGGGCTAAAGATTACAACGACAATTACTCAGAACTTTCTAATGAGGTT
>JACNFI010000159.1 GCA_014384665.1 Candidatus Cloacimonadota bacterium | reverse complement strand
TTTGACCATCTAAAGTCACACTTATTGCACTGTCCAAAAATATGATACCACCATATGGTATAAGATTATGATAGAATGGGATGAAGATGATGGCGAGCATACATATCCTCTAAATAATACTTCAAATGCACTATTCAATAATAATGGTACTGTCGATATATATATCCCCTCAAAAGATGAAATAATCGGTCCTGGAGTTGCTGCCGGAAATGTAAGACTTAAGATCAATGATGTAGAGGGATGGCCTAATCATCATATTTTATGTACTTCTGATGCATTTAATGGGTTAATTACGACAATTAGCTATCCTGGAATAATTTGGTATCTTATAAAACAATACACACCTGGAACGGGATGCCCTTCAATTTATATTGATGAAGAATATTTTAATAATATATTACCTTTAGCCGAAAACCAGGATATTGATCAATTTGACTATATACTTTTAGATCAATCAACAATCAATCCGGAAAAGACAGATTTTCAAATAAAAGAAGATCAAAATAACAAGAATTACCTTGATATGGTACAGTTGGTTGGTGTTGGTCATTCAAAGGAAGTAGAATTTGGAATTAATAATGCAAATGGATATATATTCCCTTACAGTACGAAATCACTCATTAAATATTCGGGCAAGGACAGCATTATTACCCTTGCCGCTGATGATTCTCTTTTACTATATCTCGATAATTTTAATATTCCTCCAGTTGATATGATATACTTAAAGGTAACGAGTTCTCTTATCTCAAATAAGTATCATGATCCCGGCAATATCAACAAGGGTGAAATCGTCGCGGGTAGGGCTATATGCAAGGATACAACCGGTATTGATACTTTAGACGTTGTTGGATTACATGAAGAGTACTATACATCGTTCACGGAAATATATTCTAATGAAGTCGATTTTTCAAATGGAGTAATATTTCTAAAACCATCGAGAGATATTCAAATTTCGGAAATTTCAATTATACTTCCTACAGGCGTTAAAGAGGATTTAGAAATAGTTAATATTCCTATTAAAGAAGCTTTATCTTTACAGAACCAAAGAAATGTTGCTGTAGAAATATTAAGAGATGATGATATTTATTTTGAGTTTGCCAAAGACGATGGAGTTCGCTTCTTTTTCGACATGCCGTATTTCAGATCAGAAGAAGTAGATTATGTATTGATTGCCAATGGAAGGTATAAACAAATCGAAGAAGAACCGATTAACAATCTGGAGATGTCACACTATCCAAATCCTTTCAGCACTTCTACAACAATATCATTCACTTTGCCTAAGAATGTAGAAAAAGCTCATCTGAAGATATATAATCTCAAAGGACAGTTGGTAAAGACGTACAAATTGAATAATGACAACTCTTCAATTACTTGGGATGGAAAAAATAATAATGGTTTACAAGTTGCAAATGGAATTTATTTCTATAAATTAACCTGTAATAATAAATCGGTTGTAAAGAAGATGATATTCCTTCATTAGAGATTCATTGTATCATAAAATATTTAGAATAAAATTTAAGCATGCGAGGGTTTTTAACCTTTGCATGCTTTTTCTTAGTAACTGTAATGATAGCCAATGTTGACAAAAAAATATACTTAAAATTTCATTGATAATTAAAAATAATGGAGGTATATATTATGTCTAATAAAAGATTTTTGTTTTTAATTCAATCTGTATTATTAGCGTCTTCATTTATTATGTTTATAAACATTTCTGTACTTTTTGCAGACACAATTATTGTCGATACGACAGGAACCGGAGATTATACAACAATCCAGGAGGGTATCAATGCAGCTACAGAGTGTGACACGGTTTTGGTTCATCCTGCAACCTACGCAGAAAACATCAACTTTACAGGAAAAAATATTATAGTTGCTTCATTATATTTCATATATGAAGATGCGAATTATATTTCACAAACGATAATTGACGGCAACCAAAATGGAAGTGTTGTAAGTTTTGCAAATGGTGAAGATACTACCGCTGTTTTAATGGGCTTTACTTTAATTAATGGAAGTAATACAGTCGGGGGTGGAATCTTCTGCAATGGAGCGAGCCCAAGATTAGAATATCTTGTGATTACTGAAAATACAGCTAATGTAGGTGGTGGGATTATCTTCATTCAATCAAATACATCTATGAAAAATTTAACTATTTATGGTAATTCCGGGAGCGGTGTCGCGTGCAATAGTTCTAATATTAGTCTGGATAATTGTATTCTATGGAATAATATTCCTGAAGAAATCATCTTTTATTCCGGCTCAATTTCTGTAAACTATACAGATATACAAGGAGGATGGCAAGGGATAGGTAATATCGATGAAGATCCCCAGTTTGTAAATCCGGATATAGGAAATTTCAACTTATTAGAGAGTTCGCCATGCATTAATTCGGGGAATCCATATTTTCCACCGGACCCGGATGGAACACGCCCTGATATGGGAGCATTCTATTATTTTAACGATGCTTCCGAAATCATAGTTGATTTTATTGCAGATTCGACTGTGGGCTTTTCTCAGTTGGGCGTCCAATTTACAGACCTCTCTGTAGCTTTTAATTGCAATATTACATCATGGAGTTGGAATTTTGGAGATGGAGAAACTTCTATCATACAAAATCCAACACACGAATATGATAGTGGTGGATTTTATACAGTCGGTTTAACCGTAGAGGGTGATAATGGAAGCTTCGTCACTGAAACAAAGGAAGATTATGTTGTTGTTTATACGGTTATTGAAGATAGTGCAATCATATCAACAGGGACATGGTACGCAGAGAATTCCCCCTATCTTGTACAGGGCAGAGCAACCGTTCCGGAGGGTCAAACACTCACAATTGAACCGGGAACATTAATTCAACTCTATACAGGATCTAATGCGACTGCCGGACGTTTGGTAGTTGACGGAACTATCATTGCCGAGGGCACTATTAGTGATACAATAGTATTTACCCGTTACGGCAATAATGGTAATTGGATAACTCTTAATCTTGGTTTTGATGACTCATTAAGTAGCGTGAGTTATTGCAAATTTAAATACGGATGTGGAATCGGGATGTGTCGCGCATCAGTAACAATAGAAAATTGCCTATTTGAAAATAATGTTGCTAATGCAATAACATGCTCATATAATTCAACGACGATTATTAATAATAACATAATCAGGAATAACAACGAAGGAGGTATCTATATAGTTCAATCGAATACAACAATAATGAATAATATAATAATAAATAATGGGCAGCTTGGGGACTATTCAGGAATTATTTTTGCCTTGTCGAATGGCATAATTGAAAATAATATTATCCGGGGTAATAGTGGCAATGGAATTCATCTGCCGGAATATAGTAATCCGACAATAAAAAACAACACAATTGAAGATAATGGATATCCAGGGATTTATTGCGGATATAATTCGAGCCCCACTATTGAAAATAATACAATTATGGGAAATCAGTGGGGAGGTGTGTATTGTGAGTTTGAAAACAATCCATCCATAATTAACAATGTAATAAAAGAAAATGAATGGGGTGTTTATTGCTTGGATTTATCAAATCCGGATATCATTAATAATCTCATAATTAATAACCAGAAAGATGGAATTTGTTGTGCTAGTTCAAGTCCAGTAATAATCAATAATACAATTGTTTATAATGGTGTCTCTTTTTTAAATTGTGCAGGTATCTTTTGTGCAGATGATTCCGATCCCACAATTATCAATACTATTTTGTGGGAAAATAGGGCTGATTTTGATATTAGTGGAAGTGGTGCAAATCCTATAATATCATATTCATTGGTTCAAGGTGCCAATCTGCCTATGTGGGTTCAAGATGATGGAAATAATATCTTCGCTGAAAATCCTCTGTTCGTGAATGAAGTAAGTGGTGATTTTAATTTACAAATTAATTCTCCGTGCATAGATACTGGCACACCCGACACATCAAGTCTCAACTTACCTGAATTTGATATATTTGGGAATCCGCGGATATATAATGATATAATAGATATAGGTGCCTATGAGTGGCAAGGATATGGAGTAGATGAGCCGTATGAATTCAATTGCGATTTATACCTTTCACAAAATAAACCAAATCCATTTTGTTCATTTACTACAATAACTTTCATGCCATTAAACATTCACGGGATTGGAGATTACTCATTATCGATCTATAATATAAAGGGACAGCTTATCAAAAAGTACAATAACAAGAGCAACAGTTTCCATGAAAAAATAGATATAGTCTGGGATGGGAAAGATGAGGATGGAAATAGTATGCCGGGTGGTGTATATTTTTATAAATTAATTTGTGGTGAGTATAATGTGACAAAAAAGATGCTTCTTATGAGGTAATCTTAAACCTCATTTACATAAATTAAGAGACGCTATTCTGTGTGTCTCTTTTTTTTAAACTTCTCTATAATATACAATGCAATGTATCATATTATAACTTCATCATTTAAACCATTGGGATTATAAAAAAAAAACAGGAAATTTTTTAAATGCGGGTTTTTTT
>JACNFI010000158.1 GCA_014384665.1 Candidatus Cloacimonadota bacterium | reverse complement strand
TAAAATGGTTAAAATGTGCTTATTGGGTTCTATTACCCACAACTAAAGTTGTGGGCTAACTTGCTATTTCTCATAGGTTTAGCCCACAGTTTCATCCCCGAACTAATCGGGGAGTGGGTAGAATGTTAAAAAACACATTTCTAACCCCTTTAGGAGTTTTCAGAGCGAACTCAATAATTAAATTAAAAATTCAGCAATATGGAATACTAACTTAATAATAGTTTAGCATTCTATAGGATTGAGATATTTTATGAATTTATTTAGAAAAAAAATATTCAGTATTTTGATAGCCATCATATTTGCTTTGCCAATTATGCTGTGGACAAAAACTCAAAATATACCTGTATTGAAAAAGGTTGACTCTTGTATAATTGAACATTTTCAGAAGATTAAGCGTTTGCCAGAAATTTATAGAGATAGGTTTCAAACATATAAGAAAACAAAAAAAGTTCTACGAAAAGATGGCGACGAATATGAAGTAAATCTTCTTATGTTATTAGTTGATTTCATACCAGATGATGACCCCAAAACCACAGGGAATGGTAAATTTGACTTTGCTGAATATGATTTCTTTGAAGTTGAAGGCGAAAAAGATTCTATCCAAACAATTGGCTCTCCCCCACACGATTCCACCTATTTTCATCAATGTATTGTTGCTATGCAATATTATTATCAAACAGCAAGTTTGGGTGTGTTAAATTCATTTGACCCTTTCTCAGAGGTTAATTTTCATTTTGAAATCTTCCCACAACAGGCAGATACAGCTTATCATCTTCCACACAAAATGTCTTACTATAATCCTGATACTGAAGATTGGGATTTGAAAACTGAACGATTTATTGAATTCTTCAAGGATGCAATAATCTCAGCAGATACTACAGATTTTCTGCCTTCTACACCTGATATTGATTTTTCTCAGTATAATCACATTATGATAATTCATGCAGGGTCGGATTGGCAGCACGATGTTTTCTGGGATACTCCCTGCGACATTCCAGCAATGTATATACATTTGGAAGATGACTCCATTGCTGTTAATGATAGTACTTTCATAAAATCAGCTTCAATTTGTCCTGAAACAATCTCTCAGGATTTTTATAAAAGTGGACATTATCTATACGGTTTTGGAGCCCTGAATCCAGTAATGTTCCATGAGTTTGGTCATAGTCTTGGATTTGTAGATTTATATAATACAAGCAATATGTTTCCTGCTGTTGGCTGGTGGGATATTATGGATTGTGGCGGAATGACTGCAGGAGTATTTCAGGATACAACATCAATAGTTCCCAATATTGTGATAGAAGGGGTTATTCCTATCCTACCTTCTGCCTGGTCAAGAATACTTATATGGGGAGACGAATTTAAAAAATTAGAGCGAAAACGATATATTGAATTAATCAATCCAACAGAAATTTCAATATCTGCTGCTGAATTCCCCAATCTCAATAATTTATCAAATCCCCAATTCATAAATATTCCTATCAATGATAAAGAGTATTTTCTTATAGAAAACCGAGTCATTGACTTGGATGGAGATAAAATTACCGGGGTAAAAGTTGATGATGTAACAGGAAGAGTCCCATTATATCCTGCCGATACAACAAATTGGCTACCAAACTATGAATATGATTATATGCTTCCTAATTATGATATATATCTTAGTGAAAAATGGGACCAACCAATACTTACTAATGGTGGACTCTGTATATGGCATATTGATAATTCTGTTATCTACGATGAAACTGTTATTATTGAGGGAAAATCATATAACAGATTTGATGCCAATATGGTTAATGCAAACTATGATAGAAGGGGAGTGAAACTCATTGAAGCTGATGGAATTGAGGATATTGGAAATCCTTATTCAAATTATGCTGCTGGAACTCTATATGAGCCTTTCTTTAGAATAAAACCTGGTCCATGGACACCAACCGATCCCAATAGATTTCATAATTACCATTTCGGACCAACCACAAATCCAAATTCATATAGTAATGATGGAATAAACTCTTTGATCGAAATATTAGATATTAGCAATTATGGGACTACAATGAGTTTTAAGTTCCAACATCAACTGTATGGTGATATTATCTCATTTACTCCACAAAATAAATATAAGCCACAAAACGAAATATTATTTTATCAAGATTACACTAATAATTTAGTTATTACATCAGATTCAATGCTAACAATTTATAATGAACTTTATGACCTTTTTGGAGAATTCAATTATTGTTTTAATAAAAAAATATCACAACCTCTTTCTCTCTTAAATTTTCAGAATGATAAATTTATAATTGCTGCTTTGGAAGATTCAGTTGCATTAGTAAATTTTAACATTTATCATCACCCGCATTTTAGTTCATTCGGAACTTATAGTCATAATAAAGATAAAATATCAGACTCCCCTATCGCTATCACTAAAAACAAAATATTGGTGCCAACAGATACTCTCCTTACTATCTACAAAATAGTAAATAATGATTTATTTCTTTGTGAAGAAGATACAATAGCAAGAGCAAATAAACCTAAAATAGCTTATAATAACTCCATTCAGAAAATTGTTGTTCTAAATCATCCAGATGAGATTGCTATTTTAGACACAAATTTATCGCTAATATCTAAATTTAATATCCAATCAAATTTAGGAAACTTTTATCCAATAATTGAAAACAGAGATTCAACTCAAATAATTTACTTTCAAGATGAAATTGGTTCAATATATAAAGTTGAAGAAGATATATCAAAAATTTTTGCAGGTGAAAACTACTCATTTAACAAAATTTCAAACATCTCTCTTGGTGATATAAATAACGATGGTTTACATGATATTGTTTTTTCTGCTGATAATAAACTTTATGCACTTCAAGCGAATGGTGCGTATGTAAATAAATTTCCTCTAACTCCATATTCAGTTAATTACTCATCATCAGTCTCACCCATAATTGGAAAATCGTTACTACCGGAAAATATCTCACTCTTTTTACCAACTGAATCTAACTGGACTCAAGCTATCTCTGAAGATTGTGAAATAGTGCCTGAATATAGCTTCTCATTAGGGTATTCAAATTCTTCACCATATATAAATCGGGGATATGATTTAACATATATTTATTTCCCAGTATCTGATTCAATAGTAAAAATTTTCTCGTTTAATAATGAAGCTGTCAGTGAATCTGAAGTTTACTGGAATGGCTACAAAAATGGACCTGAAAGATGGAGTTTTGTTGATAAAGTATCCGAAGGTCATCCGGATACAACTTCATTTCTGGAAATTATTGCTTATCCAAATCCTGCTGAAAAAGGGAATGTTAGAATAAGAATAAACTCTCCAGAAGATACACACTCAAGTATACATATTTATAACTTGACTGCCAAACTTCTATTTCAGGATGTTCAGGAAATTAAACCTGATATAAACAATGAATATGTCTGGAATATAGATAAAATTTCTTCTGGCATTTATTTTGCAATTGTAAAAGTCGGGAATGTGAATAAATTACTTAAAATTGGAGTTGTTAAATGAATTATGTGGGTCAAGCGACGAGTTGACCCGCCAATTAAGCGACGAGTTAAAACTCATCGTCCCGATATATCGGGAAAATTCCTGCGGAATATGAAGAAGTTGTCATTCATTGCGAAGCAATTTCTTTATATCAGATTGGAATTTCATTCCGTAGCTGAGCCAATAATAAAAAAACTAAATAAGGATAATCTCAAATGAGAAAAATATTTTCACTTTTATCAATCTTAATTCTTTTAATTTCTACTTCTCTTTATGCACAACAACCCAAATCAAAACTAAAAGCTGCGCTATTTTCTGCAGTCCTTCCTGGAGCTGGAGAATATTACTCTAAAAATAAAACCTCTGCTATAATAAGTTTAGCAGCTGAAACAGTATTATGGCTTGGTTATTTTGGTTATTTAGAGGAAGCCAAATGGGCAGAAAATGATTATAAAAAATATGTTTATGCATATTCTGGATGTAAGGTTACTAATGGCAGTGAGGAATATTATGAACACCTTCAGCATTACTTTTCAAGTGACGAATGGAATAACAATGTAAGAATATATGCAAGGTGGAGACTCGGACTTGATGAGGAAGACTCAGATTATTTTGGTTTAGAGAAATGGAATATAGTGGATTATGAAAATTTTCTATCCGATAATCAATATATCGGTAATGAAGCCTGGGATTGGGGCACACGCGATATCTGGTACAGATATGGAGAACTCAGGCGTGAAAAAAATAAGTTTGAAATATTAGCAAAATTTACTGTTGGTGGAATGATTATAAACAGAGTTATTAGTATGATTAAAGCGGTTCGGACAACTCACAATTATAATAAAAACATACTATCTAGAAATAATATATCTTTTCATCTTTGTTTCAATCCAGTTAGACAAAAATTAACTTTTGCTTTAGAAAAAAAATTCTAAATAAAAAATGAGTCCACTCTAAAGGTATCTCCCGCGAAATACGCGAAAAATACATGCGGATATTACTGAATTTAC
>JACNFI010000157.1 GCA_014384665.1 Candidatus Cloacimonadota bacterium | reverse complement strand
CACAAAAATTAGAATTAATAATAAAGGTATCTTTGTTAACAATGAGAATGAAAAGGTTGAAATAAGTTCCAAAGGAATTATCTTTAAGTGCGAGGATGAAGATATTGAGCTAACAGGGTTCTTTGGAAAATTATTGGGCGGTTTTATAAAAGTTGTAGTTAAGACCGCCATTTCAACAGTTGCAGATACTCCAGAAAAGGTAGCAAAATGTATCATCAATTCAGATTTAAAAAATGAGAATATTGAAATAGAGATTAAAGGCAAGGAAGATTAATTAGTGCCTAAACGAAAACCTATTATAATATTGTCAAAATGAAGATAATTGGACTGTTATAATTTGAATTTTTTACCTTACCCTAATCCTCTCCTAAATCCCCAATTAAATTGGGGAGGAGAGGGAGAAATAAGAGGTTAGGGTTGAGGGATAGTATTCGATTTATTTTCATCCATCAACCTAATATAATATCAACATATTAGATATTTTCGTTCAGCACTAATTATTCTATAGTGCCTGATTATGTTGACAAAATTAAATATACTCAAGATATTATCTCTTTATGGTTAAAGAGTAAGAGAAATATGAAATTGTCAAGGTTATTGAGCATGAAGCGTAGCGAATGCTCAATAACCTAAATAAGGAAAATTTTAAGGAGTTTATATATGGCATATAAATATCATCCTAACGCAAGAACCACTGTTCAGATCCGATATGAGATAAAGCATTCTCCTTTAGGAGCCAGAGATGCTGCCAGAAAATTTAATGTGCATGAAAATACTATCCGAAAATGGAGAAAAAGAAATGAGGAAATTCTACAAGACCGCTCTCACGCTACTACCGTAAAATCATATACACTTACCAAGTTTGAACGAGAGCTAATCGCTGAAGTAAAAAAGTCAACTCTTTTTAGTATAGATGATTTATTGGAAATATTAAAACCCTTTATACCAAATCTTAATAAAGGAAATCTATATCGCACTCTTAAACAAAAAGGTCTCAATAACAATAAATTGATCCTTCCTCCTGAAGAAACTGAAAAACCACCCATTAAAAGATTTAAAGAATACGAACCAGGATATATTCATATTGATATAAAATACCTACCTAAAATTAATAAACAAAGAAAATACCTCTTCGTTGCAATTGATAGGAAAACTCGTTTAGTATTCATTAATATCTATGATGATAAATCAGCTGAGTCAGCAGAAAACTTCCTTAAAAAAGTTATAAAATTCTACCCATTTATGATTCATAAAATCCTAACTGATAATGGAAAAGAATTTACAGATCGCTTCAGAAGAAATACCAATCCGTCTAGGCTCGGCCTATCCGAGACTGATTATAAACCTACCGGAAAGCATATCTTCGATAAAAAATGTAATAAACATAATATTGAACATAGACTAACTAAACCATTTATTCCTAAAATAAACGGTATTGTGGAAAGAATGAATAGAAGAATTCAAGATAATGTCCTTAAACCACTTATATATAAATCTTATAAAGAACTGGAAAATAATATTAATAAATATATCAATAATTATAACTTCTATATTAAACAAAAAAATCTTGACTACTTATCACCAGTTGAATTCCTAAAATCTCATTATAAAGCTGAGAAATGGAAATATTTAAATAAATATAATCAAGCGGAAGAATACAACTAATTAGTAAGAATTTTTCAATTTTTCATCTCACAAATTATTAAAGAATCAAAAAAGATTATGTAAAATTTAAGAAAGGAGCAAAAATGAAAAAGTTTTATTCATTCTTAATTTTGTTAATTATATTAATAATTGGATGTGCGAAAACATCGTCAAAAAATGAATTACAAGGAACTGCAGAAGATCTATGGGGTAATAAAATCAACCTCGGCGATTATAAAAAAGGAATCACTTTAATCCAGCCATTTTCACCAGCAAACTGTGGATACTGTCTTGTTGATGGCTTCTTCGTAGAAAAGAATTATTTTGAAAATAACAAAAAATTCGGTGGAACTAATTTCTACCAATGTTTATTTAACCCTCAACTTGATATTTATTCTTATATAAAACATTATCGTGATGAAGCAACAACTGTATTGACTTTTCCTCCGATGCTTCATAAATATCATAGGGATGGTTTCCCGTTTATAATTGCTTTTAATGATGGTAAAATAATTTACAATAGAGGGTTACATCCCTACGAAGAGACTTTCCAGAAATTAAAGAATACTTTTTGGCCTAAACACAATGTATTGCTTAAACCTACATCCCCTTTGCATATGGCATCCAGATTTGTTGTAGAAAATAAAAATTATTTAGCAGTAGATATAGTCCCAGATGGAGATAAAGAAAGGTACGAAAGATATAAAAAAATAAACGAAAAATGGAGTAGGGTTAAAGTCAAATATGAAAGCGAGATTTCAGAAGATGATTTAAAAAAGAATCTGGATTTTGAGGGAATAACGGACAACTTCAAATTTACAATGCTTGAAAATACAGACATTCCTATCACTTTTACTCATTCCAATATAAAAATTGGCGATTACACTTTCCCAAAATCAGATATTGGACTAAATATCTGTTTTCCCAATCCATACAATCGCGAAAGATATGTTGTTATGAATATCATAGGAAAAAATGTTCAGAATAATCTGTTTGAGAATTGGGTTGATTTTACAATTTACCAAAATAGAGTTGATAAAAGTGGACTAGAAGTTATTTTGCATGGATTTTTCAAAAAATCAGATGATAATCACTGGACATTTTCCGACTCTTTAACATATAGTTCAGTGGATTTAAAGTCATTTTGTAAGAATGGAATTTGTCCCACTCCAATACAGTATTTCAAAAAATTAGAGACACATAAAAGAGAAATAAAAATCTCACGGCCAAAGAATACATCAAGAGGAGAGATAACCACTCTTGGTGATTCCAATTGTAGATTCCCATCTATTACTTTGGATAATAAGGGAATTTGCTGGGTTGTCTGGGAAGAAGAAGGAGACATTTTGTTGGCTTCTGTCAATCAGAAAAAGAACCAAAAAATAGTTATTGAAAATAATTCATCTGATAGCTTCAATCCTATAATTACTTCGGACAGCAACTTTATATGGATATTCTATCTAAATAATCAAGATGGTTTTTATCGTCTTTATGGTAAATCTTTTGATGGGAATAGATTATCTGATGAAATCCTCTTTACTGAAAAGGAGCCTTTTGATGTAATTACACCCGCTGTTACAAGTAATCAAAAAGGTAAAATGGTTCTTATGTGGAGTGAATGGAAAGCAAATTATAGATATATGAGATATCGCATTATTAACAATCGGATATTAGGGAAAATTCAATCAGTAGCGATAAAAAAATCTGATATTGACTATACAAATGCATGGTTTCCTTCGTTGGTTATGGAGGAGAAAGGCAAGATTTGGGGTGCTTGGAATCAGCATTATCCTGCTACTTTAGGTGTTTGTGCAGGAAATTTGGTAGAAGAAGCAAAATCTGTTACACGATTAACAGGAGATGAAAAGACAGAAGAAAATGGCGGTTATCCTTCTATCACAATTGATAAAGAAGGCAAAAAATGGGTGCTCTGGGAATCATTTGGCTGGGATGTTGTTTGGCCAGGCAAATCGCAAAATATTTTGGCTTCTTATTATGATGAGAAAAGTGAACAGTGGTCATTGCCATATACTTTGACTCATGAAAAGGAAATAGTTTTTAATCAAACTCCAAGAGCAGCAGTAGATGAAAATGGAACAATTTGGGTAGTGTGGTGTCGCAGGACCGATGAAAACGAACCGTGGAGCATTTATCTTTCCTATTTTACTGATGGAAACTGGTCAGAACCAGTGATGATTTCAGAAGAAGGAGAAAACGCCAGAGCACCTCAAATTTGTATAAGCAAAGAAAACAAAATCTGGATTACCTGGCACTCAGGCATTGGCAGGAATATGAAAATCAAGATTTTAAAATTTAATCCTAAAACGCTGGAATGAAGATAAAATCTACAATAATCATAAAGAAATAAAATTGAAAATATTAATTGTAATGCAACTATCTCCACTTGCGAGTTAAATTATAGAAAGGATTACGAATGAAAAAATATTTATTACTTTTAATTATCATTATCTTATCTTCCCCTTTATATGGGCTTACAGTTCCATTCTCAGAAAGCGAAATAAAAACAGAAAGTAATCATCTTTCGCATTTTGTCCGCATTAGTCCAGATGATTCGCTTGCCTGTCCCCTTGCTACAGATGTTTGGCTGTGGCATAATGGAAAAAATATATATATTTTATGGGAAGCAGAGATTGATGAGATGTTCGAAAAAGGCACCTTTGCTCCAAATGATAATTGGATAGATGCAGATTTCCTTCGCTTGCAGATAATTACAGATATAAAAAATTATTATGCTTATATGTATTATGCTTATCCTCTGGGTAGTAAATACGATGGTATTCGCAAATCTGATATGAATCTTGATAATAGTTGGAACAGCACTTATGAATATGAAAATAATATCTCTGATAATTTGTGGAAATGTT
>JACNFI010000156.1 GCA_014384665.1 Candidatus Cloacimonadota bacterium | reverse complement strand
CTCTCGCGGCTAATAACGAATATCCATATAAACATCTGGCATTTTCTCCGGATGGAACAAAAATATACTTTAATGCATATATAAATAATACTAAATGGTCGAATGTGATATATGTAATGAATTCAGATGGGACATATCAATTACAATTATACGAGGATATTAATATTGCAGATTATCTATCAATTTCTCCAGACGGCTCCAAGATCGTGTATAATGATTACCATAATCTTTATGTGATGAACAGTGATGGTTCAGGAATCACCCAGATAGAAACTGCGATCAAACCTCGTAATTCACATATCTCTCATAACGGTGCTAAAATTGTATACTCTATTTATAGTATTACTGGAGATATTTATATCATTGATATTAATGGTAGTAATGAAAGAAAGATTCATCGGGGATTTAAGCCCACCTTTTCTCCGGATGATAGTAAAATAGCTTTTTCAGGATCTTATTTGTATGAAACGGTAAATTATTAACTAAAATGGATAAAAATTATAATAAATAAGAAAGGAGTAAGTAATGTCTGTAAAGAAATTAGATGAAGTATTAACTGAAGCGATAGATGCGCTTTATGAAAAAGGTACTGCAAAAGGTAAAGAGATGGTTATTACTGGCGTGAAACCTGCAGAAGGAAAAAAAGGACCTCGTTTCTTTATTGAAGGAGAAGGAGATAAAGAGTTTATTAAAATGAATGCAAATTCTTATCTTGGTATGTCACTTAGAAAAGATGTAATAGAAGCAGAAGAGGAAGCTGCAAGAAAATTTGGTGCAGGACCTGGTGGTGTCCGTTTTATTAGTGGTACTTACAAACCACATATTGAATTGGAAGAAAAATTGGCAAAGTTCCATAGCAAAGAAGCTTGTATGCTATTCAGTTCTGCCTATATTACAAGTATGGGTGTAATCGTTCCATTAACTACAAAAGAAACAGTATTTATCAGTGATGAACTAAACCACAACTGTATTATTCAATCAATGAGACTTTCCAGACCTGCAGGAAAATTCATATACAAACATAATGATGTAGCAGATTTTGAAGCAAAGGTCAAAGAAAGTATTGGAAAAGGAAATAGAGCTTTGGTTGTTACAGATGGCATTTTCAGTATGAGAGGTGATAATTCCCCTCTGGATAAATTAGTTGAAATTTGTAAAAAATATAATGATGAATTTGAGGAAGGAATAATCACTATTGTTGATGATTCTCATGGTGTTGGTGCTTTGGGGAAGACGGGAAGAGGAACTGAGGAATATACAGGAACAAAGGTGGATATAATAATAGGAACATTAGGCAAGGGATTTGGTATCAATGGTGGATATGTTGTTTCATCATCAAAAATAATACAATATCTTCGTGAAACAGCCCCGATGTATATCTATTCAAATCCAATTACTGTGTCTGAAGCATCTGCTGCATTGAAAGCAGTTGAGATTCTTGATAGTCCGGAAGGTTTAGAAATGTTGGATTATCTTCGCAAGATGACAAAAAAATTTGAAAATGGTTTAAAAGATGCTGGATATGAAACTATTGAAGGTGAGCATCCTGTAGTGCCATTAATGGTAAGAGATACTCAAAAAACATCTGAACTTGTGAAATATCTTACTGAAAATGGCATATTGGCTACTGGACTTAATTTCCCTGTGGTGCCAAAAGGTGATGAAGAAATAAGATTTCAGATTTCTGCTGACCATACAGAATATGATATAGATTTTGCCATTGGAGTATTGAGAAAGTATAAAGAAACACACTGATTTCTGACACATAATTGGGTATGAAATATTTAACACACTGTTTTTTTCAGAGTGTTTTCATTTTCAAAAACGAGGAATACAGTATTACTCTATAAAAATTCTCACTTTTGTAATTGAGCCATCATCTTCTTCAGAATCAACACTGAAAATGTCTCCAACTTCTCCTTTTGATGCTAATTCGAATATCTCATTCCAATCAATTGAAGAGAAATCAAATTTTGAACTTCCAATATTTGCGTTTATTGGAACATTTTGGGGAATAAATTTCGTTCCGATTTTTACAATCGCAAGCGGTATTGAGATATTTACTTTTGGTTTCTCTGATTCATCTTCCCAAACCTGAATTTTTAATTTTCTCGTTCGTGATTTTACTTCAGTATCCTTTTTTTCATTCAAAGCATCTATCAGATTGAGTGCTTCTTTTGCAGAGATTTTTCCTTCTTGAACCATATTTAAGATATGTTTTTTATCTTGCATTATTCCTCACCTTCAATTGCATCAAGCAATTTTTCCGCTTCTTCAACAGTAACTTTCCCATCATTTAACATTTGAAGAATTTTTAATTTGCTTTGACCATTTTCGTGGTTATTTGCTTTGCTTTTTTTAGTAAATATTTTTATTTTTTTGAAGATTTTTTTTCTTCTTTTATCAGTTTTTTTATTGGTATCTTCATGAAGAATATCTGAAATATCTTTACCGAGACCAGAGAAAATGTTTTCCACTTCTTTTCCAATTTCTACAGCGGTTTCTGAAATTTCATCCATAACCTGGCTTTCTGTAATATCTTTCAATTTCTCTTTGATTTTATTCGTTTTATCCTTAATTTTACTCTGTATTTCTTCAGAATCTATTTTCTCAGAAATTTTTTCTTTTATTTTATCAACTACTTTCATCGCTTTTGAAATCTTATGTTCAAAATCTTTTCCATTTTTTTCAGTGAAAATTGTTTTGAAGGTTTCTCCGATTTTTTCCATTTCAGGGAAGTTAAACGAATAATTATAAGTATATTCTGTATCCGGTTTTTCCAAGATATTAATGCTGCCATTTCTATTCTGAATATCAATCTTCACTTTCCCACTTCCTCTGGTCATTTTCAAGGTTTTCTTGCCATTTTCTTTTTCTATCTCGTATTCATCTTTGAGTCCAATATGAAATCTTCCTATAACATTTTTTGCAGTAATATTATATGGAATTTCTTTTGGAACAATAAGATTTATTTTGCCATTTTCATTTGCAAAAGAAAATTTTCCTTCATCCAAAGGCATGAACGCATAATATATACTTCCATTTTTTAGTTCAACTTTTGCATTTGAAAAATCAGCTCCAATAATTTTTACAGGACCATTTTTGCAGCTTATATCCAAAGTTCCAGTGCAGTTTGAAATTTTTGTTTTGCCATTTTTCTGAATAGTTACGAAATTTCCTGAGCATTTATCAATATTAATTCCACCATTTTTTAATTCCAAATTGAATGTGCCATTAAGTTCAGAAAGTTCTACTCCACCATTTTTAAGTTCAGTTTCTATATTTGAATTTTCTGGTATCCATAACTTAAAATGAGATTTCATTTGGAAAAAACCTTGAATTTGATGCTGAATTCTTTGTGTGTTTATGCAGACGGAAAATATATTTTCCTTTTCTGAATAACCTGTTTCAACAATATCTTCAAATTTAAGAGGGGAATCTTCTGGCAAATTCGGGAAATTAAATTCAGCATCAATTTTTGCTTTCCTATCTTCTGACTTTGTGATTGAAACACCAATATTGTCAGATTTAACTGAAACCTTTAAGTCCGGTTTTGTCACGAATTCTAATACTTTTTTTATGGTTTTCATTGTTAACTCCTTTCTTCTTTTATTTTTTTCAATGCTTCTTTAACTGATATATTTCCTTTATCAATTTCACACAAAATATCCTTGATAGGTTCATAGGGAGATTTGAATGTGGGACATAATATTTGCGTGATTTCTGCTAATCGGTTTTTGACCGTGGGATAAGAAATGCTCAATGATTTTTCTACTTCTTTAATATTTCCCTGACAGCAGAGGAAAACTTTTACAAACTGCTGTTGTGATGGAGATAAACTTGCAAGTTCTCCAACTTGAAATTTTCCGCGAATTGTAATATCACAATTTGGGCAGTGATATTCAACAATTTCCAACGTTTCATTGCAAACGGGACATTGTTTAATTCTTTTATTCAACTTTTCCTCCTCTTTCCGATTCATTAAATTTATCGGATATTTTAGTTTTGTGTTATAATTTATGAATTTAATAAATAATGTCAAGAAAAAAGTTAATAAAATTAATTATTCTCTTAAAAATATTAATAGTTATAAATTGTAGCTATGATTTAGAAACTATTGACAAAATATTTGTAGAAAAATAAACTTTATTAAAATAGTTTAGAACTAAAAAACATTTTTTGGTAATCAAAAGTATTTAGTCACTTAAAAAATAAAACTTACCAACAAGTTGTCGTGAAATTTTTCAATTAAATGACAAATATCAAATTTCTAATATCTAATAAAATTTCAAATATCAAATACCAAATATAAAAGGATTAGTCTTCTGATATTTTTTTTTGATATGATTTGACATTGTGGCTTTGTCATTTTATTTGACATTATGAATTTAGATTTAGAAATTTATCCCACCCGAAGGGTGGTCTTTTTTCTATGCTGTCATAGAAAAAAAATAGGCACTTATCAATAAAATTCGTGTAATTTTTGGCAAGAAATTTTTATTCTGCCTTGAGACTCTTTTATAAAGGCTAT
>JACNFI010000155.1 GCA_014384665.1 Candidatus Cloacimonadota bacterium | reverse complement strand
GATTATAAGTCATTCTTAAAAATATTAAAATATGAAAAACCGCAGGCTGTCTAACTACTAATTATACTGCATAATGCAGTCTAATATTCCTATCTTATTCGCTAACAACTCAATAATATAATGCAAGTTATCAAAATAAATAAATGAGAAAAAGCTTGCATTATTTTTGGCCTTACTAATTTATTTGTCCCGTCCCGATTTACCTGTCCCGTGAAATTACTCTTTTCTATTTCACTTGGAATCGGGATGAGATTTGTCCAAATAGAAATAGTACCTCTATTTAAATTTTTTTAAATCTGTTACAACTACATTACAAAATAAAAAATGCTGTCAAGAAAATAAATTCTTGGAGATAAATTATGCCAAAGCCAAAATGAGGTTTTGATATTCTTTGCTTTTACCAAAAATCCACTCAGGAACAACACGAGTGGAGATACAAACGTAATTTACGAAACAGTTAAATCATCTTTTAAACTTATCTAAAAGTTTATCTCCATTTTTCCATAATGAAAGTGCCTTCCAGGTCGGCTCATAATTCCCTTTTGCATTCCAGAATAAATAGCCAGAATCCAGACCACAATCTTTTACTGCCTGCATCTGAGAAAGAATATAAAACGGTTCTGCCTGAAATTCGCTAAGTGAAAATGCCTGCAAATAGGGGATAATTTTATCTTTTTGCTTTATAATATCTATTAACTTTTGACAACTCTGCTGAACAAAATAGTATGGCTCATTTTTCAGCGAGTCCTTATCAAAAAATTCTCCATAAAAATGTGATGGATACACCATCGGATGAATCCTATCAAGATATTCTGCAATGGAAACAATATTCTGACCTGTGTTCACAATATCCTGTTCATTCTGAAATGCCACAACACCAAAAATATCCGCAGATAATCTTACTCCTGCCTGTTGCGTGATTTCATACGCAGATTTTATAAAATCTGTAATCACTTGCTGACGAAGAGAATCTGGGACACCAAAATCAGCATCCAATAGATATGATTCTGTTGGAAAACGGATATAATCCAACTGAATTTCATCAACGCCAAGAGAAATCACCTCTTTGATAATCTCCAAATTATACTTTTGAACTTCCGCACAATTTGGATTTACCCATTCCATCCTTTCTGGGACTACTAAACTATCCACAACAGTTGTATCTATTACGAGTTTTGGCGTCCATTCTGGGTAAGCATTTGCCAGAGTTGTGTCTTTGAAAATTGTAATCCTGGCAATCAGAGAAATGTTGTGTTTGTGAAGCAGATAAATCAGCTTCTTGGAGTCAGAAATTACGGGTTTGCAAGCATCAATTTCAAGTACCAGCGGATTTTTCGTTGGATACAAAATATCTCCATTTGTATTTTTGAAATCCACAACCAAAGCATTGCATCCTAAAGAATCGTAATTCTCAATTATTTCCTTTAATTTTGCAGAACTCAGGCAGTAAGTATTAAGATAAATCCCTTTCAATTCTTTATGTTGAATTCTCTGGAATAATATTGAGTCAATCTTGGTTCTTACAGGAATTTTCAGAATTTGTTCTGGCAAAATAAGATTATTTTCTGAAATATTATTCAATTGCTTAATTTCTTTAACAAAATCATTGAGCGAATATATCTCTGTGTGTGGTAGATATTTCTGTGCAACGGAATAAAGATTATCCCCTTTCTGAACCTTATAGATTATTAAAGAATCACTTGGAATGTCTTCGGCTAATGAAATATTGGATAAAATTTGAAATAAGGTAAAAAAGGCAATCAAACAAAAATTTTTGAAGAAAGTATGAGTTATTCTGAATTTTTTCAAAATTATTTTTGTGAAACTTGTAATCGTGCCAATGCTCTTCTTAATGCAACTTCAGCTCTGCGAAAATCTGTGCCTTCTTTCTTTTCTTTCAATCGTTTTTCAGCACGCTCTCTTGCTCTCTTTGCTCTTGCTTTATCCACATCTTCGGGCTTTTCTATAATTTCAGTCAATATGCTAATTTCATCAAAATTGACAATTACAAAGCCATTATGGATGGAATATATTTTCTCTGAATCCTGAGCGAAAATTTTCAATATTCCTGGGCGAATAGAAGTGAGAAAAGGAGTATGTCCATATTGAACCCCAAAATATCCTTCACTTCCGGGAGCAACGATTTCATCCACATCTTTTTCCAGAAAGATTCCAATTGGAGTGGTTATTTTTAGATGCAATTTATTATTGGGCTTATTATTGTCGTTCATTTTTCATTTTTTGGCTCTTTCAACTACTTCGTCAATCGTGCCAGCCATATAGAATGCTCTTTCTGGGATGTCGTCATATTCGCCATTTACGATGCCATTAAACCCTTTGATTGTTTCTGCGATTGGCACATATTGGCCTTTATAATTTGTGAATTCTTCTGCAACGAAAAAAGGTTGAGATAGGAATCGTTCTATTCGGCGAGCACGATTAACTGTTAACTTATCTTCATCCGATAATTCTTCCATACCAAGAATAGCAATAATATCCTGTAATTCACGATATTTCTGCAAAATCTGTTGGACCTTGCGAGCAACTGTATAATGTTCGGTTCCAATAATTCTTGGGTCTAAAATTCTTGAGGTGGAATCAAGCGGGTCAACAGCAGGATAAATTCCAAGTTCAACAATTTTTCTATCGAGCACGGTTGTTGCGTCAAGATGGGAAAAGGTCGTTGCAGGAGCCGGGTCTGTCAGGTCATCGGCAGGAACAAAAATTGCTTGAACTGAAGTGATAGAGCCCTCTTTTGTGGAAGTAATCCTCTCCTGAAGTTCTCCCATTTCTGTTGCAAGAGTTGGCTGATAACCAACAGCAGAAGGCATTCTTCCCAATAATGCAGAAACCTCTGAGCCTGCTTGGGTGAATCTGAAAATATTATCAATAAAAAGGAGCACATCTTGTTTTGCTTCATCGCGGAAATATTCTGCTACAGCAAGTCCTGCCAAACCTACTCTCAATCTTGCCCCGGGCGGTTCATTCATCTGACCAAAGACCATTGCAGTTTTATCAATAACGCCTGAATGCTGCATCTCCAGCCAGAGGTCGTTCCCTTCGCGTGTTCTTTCTCCAACACCAGAGAATACTGAATATCCGCCATGCTCTGTGGCAACATTTCTAATGAGTTCCATAATAAGAACTGTTTTACCAACGCCAGCACCGCCGAATAGTCCAGTTTTTCCACCTTTGCAATATGGACAGAGCAAGTCAATCACCTTTATTCCTGTTTCTAAAATTTCATCTTTGATATCAAGTTTCGGATATCCTGGTGTTTCTCTATGAATTGGGTATCTTTTTTTAGCTTTGATTTCACCACGTTCATCAATTGGCTCGCCAATAACATTGATTAATCGTCCGAGTGTTTCTTCTCCAACAGGCACAGAAATAGGTGCTTCTGTATTAATCACCTCATCTCCTCTTTTCAAGCCATCAGTAGAATCCATTGCAATTGCTCGCACACGATTTTCACCAAGATGCTGCTGAACCTCTAATACTAACTCGGTTCTATCTTCCTTTTCTATTTTCAGTGCTGTATAAATTGCTGGCAGATACTCTTCTGGGAATTCAACATCTACCACTGCCCCGATTATTTGAACGATATTTCCTTTTTTCATATTTGCCTCAAGGTTCAATATTTTATTTATGTTTTGAATATACTATTTCACCGAGATTTTGTGAAATAATCTCCTTTTCAGTAAACCCAACATGTCTGCTTGTAGAATACAGCATACCTTCCTGTTCTAATTTGATTTCAGACAATCTTTTTTTACAAACTTCAACTAATTCTGGATTTATTTCAAAACCGATATAATCTCTTTTTAATTCCTGACAAACTACTAAAGTTGTCCCAGTTCCACAAAATGGGTCTAGTACTAAATCCCCTTCGTTTGAACTCGCTTTAACTATTCTTTCAATTAACTTTTTAGGTTTCTGGATAGTGTGTAAATATTCTCTACTCAATAATTCTTTTGATTTATAAGTAAGTTGTTTAATATCACCCCAAACATCTCCAGGATTTTTACCTCTTTCATTGAATTTGGTTTTTCCAAATTTACCATTTACGACTGAAGGAACATTCTCACATCTTTTTCTATGAGTTAATTCTACTAATTGTGGCACTCTTATTTCATTCAAATTAAAAGTTTTGGCTTTGCCTTTTGTAAAATAAGCAATTATATCATAATTATTTGTATAACTGTTCCTCCCTTGAGCCAATCTACTTGGCTGATACCAAACGATTTTTGAATTTAATGTCAGATAAGGTTTATAATCAATAAAATCAATACAGTCAGGTTTACCGAAAAGATAAAGTGCACCACCATTTTGCAATTTTTGGGATAGTATTTTAATAATTTCTAAATTAAATTCCTGGATATTTTTTACTTTATCCCATTTTTTTTCAGTAACACCATAGGGACCATCACATACAATTAAATCAATAGAACTGTTATCTATTTCTTTTATTAGGTTGAAAAAATCACCTTGATAAATCTCGTTAATTTTCATCTGAAAATACCTCACCGCAGAGACGCAGAGTTCGCAGAGAATATCT
>JACNFI010000154.1 GCA_014384665.1 Candidatus Cloacimonadota bacterium | reverse complement strand
ATACTACTAAATCGTGTAGTGTTCACGCAATTAATTGCGGGGATACAGACGTTATCTGCTTTTATAATTTATAGCAATGTTTAAGTAGGAGATTTGAAATGCCGAAACAATTACGAAATTATCCGATTTATCTTGCTCCTCAGATTGTTGGAAGGATAAAGAGTAACGGTGAAAATGAAGTTTTTGATGAAAAAACTGGTGAAATTTTAGATCCAACAAATATAGATGATAAAATTAAAATATATGAGAGACAAGTTAAAGGTTGGTTTCTTAATAGAGCATCGAGATTATTACGAGGAAAAGACAATGGTTTTATAATATTAATGATTGCATTATCTTATATTGAAGGAATTGAAGAATATCGAACTGGTGAATCAAGCAATAGAAGGAGTAATGAATTCTTTATAAGAGGAGTACAAAGAATTTTTTCAATCGAAGGAAATTTAAATCAATTAGATGATTTTTATTCACAAGTCCGATGTGGTTTGTTTCATTCAGGTATGACAAGGAATAAGGTTATCCTTACAGATGATGACAGTTCTCAGATAATTGAATTTACTGAAAATGAGACGATAAAAATAAATTACAGAAAATTTTTGCACAAAATTCGTATTGATTTCAATAGATATTTGAAAATTCTTAAAAATCCAGAAAATATAACTGAAAGAAATAATTTTAATCGTATGTTTAGTAACTTAGTAAATATGTAAAATTGGATAATTATGAATTTAATAAACTACTTCCAAAAATACAACCTAACTAATGACCAAGATAAATTAGTCGATAAATTGAATTCATTTCTAATAAGTGAAAATCAATATTTCATACTTAAGGGATATGCTGGCACAGGTAAAACTTTCTTAATGAAAGGCTTAACGGAGTATCTAACATTATTAAAAAGACATTATAGAATTGCTGCACCAACAGGTAGAGCAGCTAAAATAATATTTGAGAAAACAAAACAAGAAGCTTACACAATTCACAAAATGATTTATTCTGAAACAATATTACAAGAAGTTGAAGATAAAGGCAAAATAGAGTCACTTAAATTTTATTTCGATTTACATTTGAATGACGATCCAATCAATACTATATATATCATTGATGAAGCTTCAATGATATCAAATATTAAAGATGAAAGTGAGTTTCTTTCTTTCGGTTCGGGACATTTGTTAAAGGACTTAATCACATATGTTAATCCTAATTCTAAGTCGATAAAAAGAAAGATTATATTTATAGGAGATTCAGCTCAATTACCACCAATAAATATGAGTTACTCTCCAGCTCTCTCAATTAAATATATTCATAAAAACTTTGGTGGTCAAGCAACGCAATATGAACTTAAAGAAGTAGTTAGACATAAAGCAGAGAGTGGTATTTTGAATAATGCTACTTACATAAGAAATTCAATATCAAAAAAAATTCAAACTGAATTAAATATCTCTGAGAGCAGTGATGTCGTTCACTTGAAAACAAAGAACTTATTATCAAGCTATTTGTCTGAATCAAAAAGTAAAATTAGCAAAGATCAAATCATAATTGCACATTCTAATTATTCTGTTAAAGAGTTTAATGATTTAATTAGAAATCATTATTTTCCTGATATTAAGATAATAACAAAGAATGATCTAATCCTTATTACAAAAAATAATTATAATTATTCAATTGATTTGTTTAATGGTGATTTTGGGAAAGTATTTTCAGTAGAATTTGAATCTGAAACAAAAAATATAATTTTTAAAAGAAAAGATAAAAACAATGTTTTACAAACTTATAACATATCTCTTACATTTAGAAATGTTGGTTTGATTTTTCAAGACCTTGAAAATAATAATCATTTAATAAACTGCAAAATTATTGAAAATCTTTTATATTCAAAGTATGGTCGATTAACATCAGAAGAACAAATCGCTTTATATGTAGATTTTAAAAAACGTAATTCAAAGCTTAAACCTGGAACCAAAGAGTTTAAAGATGAGCTAAAAGCTGATCCATATTTTAATGCTCTTCAAATAAAATTTGGTTATGCAGTTACTTGTAATAAAGCTCAAGGTGGTGAGTGGAATACGGTTTATGTAGATTGTAATGCAAAAATGGGTAAATCTAATTCTACATATTTTAGATGGTTGTATACTGCAATTACGAGAGCTAAAAATAAACTGTATACATTAAACACTCCTCATTATACAGCTGGCTCAAAAATGAAGATAAGTAATAACCAAGATAATTCAAATATTATTAAAAGTATCATAATCGATCACATTCCACAAGAAAACATTAATTCGAAATTTTCATTTGATGATGAATTCCAGAAAAGTCTTTATCTCTTAATTTTACAGCTTATTGATAAATTAAATATTGATATCGAAGATATACGACATAAGCAATTTTGTGAACATTATTACTTTTCAAATGATTCAAAAAGAACTTTGATTCTGCTGTATTATAATAATAAAAATATGGTAACAAAAATTTTAGCAAATGAAGACAGCGATTCATCAGATTCTTTAATCGAAGAATTGAGATTCATCATAAATAAAGAAATAATAATTAAGGATGAGAATCCAGAATCAATAAATAACAGCTTATCATTTGAATTTCCAGCTGAATTTCCTTTCCTAAATGATTTATATGAGAACATTTGTTCAAAGATTAAGAAAGAAAATATAATTATTTCTGATATTAAACACCTTCAATGGCGTGAAAGATATAGGTTCACAAATACTAATTATAAAGTAATCGTAGATTTTATTTATAATAAAAAAGGAGAATTCAAATTTTCACCGAATGCAAAAGATTCTAACTCCAAACAATTATTGGAAAAGATAACAGAGTTAATGGGATCATTATGAGTCAGTTTTTGGAATTAAAGAAAAATGCTGAAGATTTAAGAAGGAGCAAACAATTCAAAGAGGCTTCACAACTATATTCCCAATTATGGGATTCTGATAATGGTAAGAGTGATATTTGGATTGGTTGGGGCTATGCTTTTTGTTTGAGGCATTTACAAGAATATGACAAAGCACTTCAAATTTGTCGTAAAGTATATAAAATGAAGCCAGATTTTAGATACAATAATGATGTTTACGCTTGGTGTATTTATTATAAAAAAATTTCAAAAAATGATGTATCTGAAGAATTAACATTTTTAAAAGCAGCTGAAGGTATCTTAAAGCTTTCAAAACAAGCAAAGTATTCTCCCTATGAAGTAACTGTTTTTAAAGTTTTAGATTTTTATAACAAAAAACCAATATTCCCAGCCTCTGAAATTTTAAAATGGACAGCAAGATTAGATCCAATAATTCTAGATGATACAACCTTTGAGGGTAAAACAAAAGATGGCAAAAAGAAGGAACTGGCTTCAAGAAAAGAAAAATACTATATGCTAAGGATAAAAGCATTATTTGAAAATAAAAATTATACTGAATGTATTGAATTATCGGAATTTGCTTTAAAAAATTTTACAAAATTTCATTATGATAATGATATTTGGTTTCAACGACATATTGCAAATTCAAATTTTATGATGGGTAAATTAGATATAGCAGTAAATCAATTGAAAGATGTTTTGCAAAAAAAGAAAGAATGGTTTATTCAAAAAGAAATTGCTGATGTATATTTCAGGAAACAAGATTATAAAAATTCATTGAAGTATGCTGTTGCTTCAGCAATCAATTTTGGTAAAATTGAAAATAAAATTCATCTTTTTGAATTATTGTATGAAATTCTAATAGCACTAAAAAATCCTATTTTGGCAAAAAAACATATTGAAATGGTGTGTCTAATTCGTAAGAAAAATCAATGGAAGTTTAATGACGATTTTTCTAAATTATTAAGTAAGTTAAAAATAAATACTGAAAATCTTCCACAATTTAATACTATAAAATCGGAATTAAAAAGGAATTGGGAAAAATTAAAGTACTCTGACAAGATTATTAAAAATGGCATAATAAAAACGATTCTTCCTCACGGTAAAGCTGGTTTTGTTCTATCAGAAACTAATGAATCATATTATTTTCCAATTTCAAATATAAATTTTCATCCTAAACAATTAATTGAAGGTTTGAAAGTGACATTCTATATTGAAGACAGTTTTGATAAAAAGAAACAGCAAAATTCTAAAATTGCTGTTAATGTTAATCTAATTAGAGGTAAATAAAATGGCTGAAAAACAATTTGTAGATGGTTTAAGCGTAAAAGAGAAAAATGAAAATGTCCCCGAATGGATAAAAATGAGGTTACTAGCAAATCGAATACAATTAATTGAATGGCTACAAAGTCAATCGGAGAAATGGATTGAAATTGATATCAAAGAAAGTAAGGCTGGTAAATTGTATTGTGAAGTAAATACTTGGAAACCAGAAAATTCGATTCCTACTGAGTCAAATAATGCTGATAGTGAAGTCGAAGTTCCATTTTAAATTTATTGCAAAAAAAAGGGATGTCGATAAGCATATAACAAACGTGCCTTCGCCCAAAAAGACGGGCGCAGCGTACGCCGCCATTATGCACATTACAAATATAAAATAAGGATAACATTAGTATGAAAATTTATAAAG
>JACNFI010000153.1 GCA_014384665.1 Candidatus Cloacimonadota bacterium | reverse complement strand
CCTTTTTGCCCTCCCCAAACTTTCTTATGTAACTGCATTTGTAACCTTATAGGCATCTTCAGTTCTAATATCCATTCTGATAATATCTTTGGTTCTAATCTGGATATAACTGGTGAGAATAAAACCTTATATTTTAATAAATCATAATCAGTTATGACTTTTACAGCCCAATCAAAATCATTTCTATTGGAGAGGACAAACTTTATCTCATCGTAAGGATATAAATATTTTATATTTCCCCAGTTCATCTTATCTGACATATTACTTGATGGGGTTTTTATATCAACAATCTTGATTACATCCTCAGGTACTTTATCCAATAAGATGGAACCATTTGTTTCCAAGAGAACATTAAAACCCTCTTTTAATAACTCATCAAGAAGCAAGTATATTTCAACCTGTAAAAGCGGTTCACCTCCTGTTACTTCTACTAAAGAAACAGGAGAATATTCTCTGATTTTTTTTATGATTTCTTGAACAGTAAGTTCAAAATTCTTTTGGTATGCATATTTCGTATCGCAGTATGAACAACGAAGATTGCAACCAGCAAGACGAATAAATATACAAGGCAATCCAGAAAATGATGATTCCCCCTGAATACTATAAAATATTTCTGATAATTCCATTTAACCTTATCTTACCCATATCTAAACAGAAATAATATGTAAAATACATAGCAAATTAAAAGTATAATGCCAGTAACTTTTCTAAAATTCTTTCCAATTTTTGAAAATACGAAAAATAATACAGCAATGCCAAGGCATATTACAATATCAATAACAATATTTGAGGATAAAGTAATTGGATGAATACTGGATGCTATTCCTAATACAAATAAAATATTAAAAATATTACTACCAACTATATTACCAACAGCAATAGAAATTTTTCCCCTGGTTACTGCTACAATAGAAGTTACTATTTCAGGAATAGAGGTTCCCAAAGCAACAACAGATATTCCAATAACCTTTGGGCTTACATCCCACATCCGGGCAATCTTTACGGCATTCTCTACTGCAAGATGACCGCCAAAAGCTATTGCAATACCACCTATAGATACCAGTAGTATATTCTTTAAGATTGGCATATCCTTATTCTGAACTTGCGATATATTATTTTTTCTATCCCGAACTGCCATTCTTGATAGATAAATAAGAAAGCCAATAAAGAGCAGTAAAAGGATGATACCCTCAAATCGTGAAATAACAGCAAACTTACTATGAATATGTGAGAAATTAATTCCAAAAATAAATAGTAGTACTGTAATTAAAATCATAAAAGGAATCTCTTTTTGAATTGTACTATCTTCAAAATATAATGGTTTAATAAGGGCTGCTATGCCTATAGCAAGACAGATATTTGCAATATTGCTTCCAACTATATTCCCCAAAGCAATTCCATTAGCTCCAGCTATAGAAGCTTTTATACTGACTGCTGCTTCTGGAGCACTGGTGCCAATGGCAGCAAGAGTAAGTCCGATAAATAAAGGTGAAACTCTAAAATATTTTGCGATATTTGATGCACCACTTATAAAAAAATCCGCACCTTTGGCTAATAATACAAAGGCAATAAGAATAAGTATGTACGGAAGAAGAATTGAAAACATAATATCAAATATCAATCCATTCAGTTGGATGGTGTGGAGAAGCAATATAAAGGTTACATTGCAAAGTATATTCCTGTAAAACTTTCATCATTTCAGAGCGAGCGATTTCCGGCTCATTGTTCTCCTCGCTTAGATGAGCCAGAATTATATTTTTCAAACCTTTATGAATAATTTTTCTAATTAAATCACAAGCCTGAGAATTGGATAGATGACCGTTTTTACTTTTTATCCGTTGCTTTAAATCCCAATCATAGGGACCATTTATCAGTTTATCATAATCATGGTTACTTTCTAATATTATTGTAGAAATATTTTTTATTTTTTCTTCTACAAGTCGTGTGGGATATCCAATATCAGTAAGAATAACAAGTTTGTTATTATACCCCTTTTCTGATATTCTGAAACATGAGTTGTCTACACTGTCATGAGGAACTGAGAATGGTTCAATTAAGAATTCATTAAAAGTGAAGGGATAACCATTTTCAAAAATTTTCACTTTTTCTATTTTGCCGAGTTTGTAATTAGCCGCCTGAAAGGTCAGTTGATTAATAAAAAGTGGAATATCCTGTTTTCTGATAATTGTTCCTGCACCTCTTATATGGTCAGAATGCTCATGTGAGATAAATAAGGCTGTAATTGAATCTGCTGACACATTAACCCGGTGTAGCCTTTCTAATATTTTTTTACCTGAAAGACCCGCATCAATTAAAATGTTACTATGTACACCAGATACCAAAATGGAATTGCCCTTACTTCCACTTGCTAATACACAAACCTTCATTTAATAACTCATTTAAATATTTTGTTTGAAAATTTTCAGTTAGTATTTATTGTCAATGTAAAGTTATAATCTTTTGTTTTTCGGACATTCAGTAAGTTTCAAGCAGTATAAGATTATATTGAATGTATTGATTTGCTCGGATAAAGAATGATATGTAGATAAATTCCCAGCATAGAGATAAAAATTGTCATGAAAAACCTTCCAAATGTTCGTAGACGTTTGGAATGGTTTAATACATTTGAAATTTGGATTTTGAATTTATTTTGGAATTAGACCCGTTCTCCGTAGCAGTAGCACTGCTACTGCAAAGGGTGAAAATTTGGATTTTGAAATTTTATTCTTTATTAGGGTCTATTTTTTTTCTATGACAGCATAGAAAAAAGACCACCCTTCGGGTGAGATAAATTTCTAAATCTAAATTCATAATGTCAAATAAAATGACAAAACCACAATGTCAAATTATATCAAAAAAAAATTTCAGAAGACTAATCCTTTTATATTTGGTATTTGATATTTGAAATTTTATTAGATATTAGAAATTTGATATTTGTCATTTAATTGAAAAATTTCACGACAACTTGTTGGTAAGTTTCATTTTTTAAGTGCCTAATATTTTCCTCTTTTGTTCTAACCTGATTGCATAGGAATTTCCTTTTTTTCTGACACATAAGTTTATGGTAGATAAATCTTAACCCGTAACTCGTAACTCGTAACTCGTAACTCGTAACCCGTAACCCGTAACTTGTCCTATTGAATATTATTCTACAGGACTTGTTCAGGTTAGGATAGTTGTTTTTTCCCCCAAATATATCTTGTAAAAGAGCCCATTATACCAAAAAACAAAAAATACGGAATGTAAAAAAGCTCAGCCAGAGGGAACACACTTAATAATTTTACTTCTTTAAATAATACTGCTCCTCTTAAAATAACTAAAAAATCAATAAAAATTTTTAGTATGAAAATCAATAAAAATTTTTCCCACGGAAATATTGAAAATATTGAAAGAATAAACAGTCCAGACATTAGAAGATAAAAGAGAAATATTATAGCAGAAAAAATTTTAATTTTTGGAGGATAATATCTCCATTTAGATGCTCGTCGTTTTTCTAAATTATATTGTTCAATGGTGTTTTTTGTCTCCAATGAAGGAATATGTGTATCTAAATTCATTGCAAAAGTAATTTTATATTTTTTTGTTTTGCTGATTTTTTGCAAGAACAAATCATCATCCCCAGAAGGGATAAGCCCAATTCCCGAAAAACCATTTATTTCATCAAAAACAAACCTTCTGTATGCAAAATTCCTGCCTGTTGCTGTAACTCCCCAATTCCATCCAATTGTCCCAGCAGAAATAGTAAATATTGAAAGTCGCTCTAATTTTTTAAGGAGAAAAACCATTTTTTGAAATATTCCCTTTTTGTCTGATAGTAAAGGAGAGTAACCAACTACAACATCAAAATTGTTATTAAAATACTGATTAATACTTCTAATCCAATTAATACCTGGCACACAATCTGCATCTGTAAAAAGCAAAATATCGCCATTTGATTTTTCAATGCCTTTTGTAAGTGCATTCTTTTTTCCTATCAAATTTTTATCTTCCTTATCAACTCTCAAATAATTGATATTATTGTATTTCATGGAATATTCTTTTAGTATAAAATCAGTTTTATCTGTAGAACGGTCACTTACAGCAATAATCTCATATTTATTTTCAGGATAATTTTGATTAATCAATGATTTCATTAATGATACAATATTATCTTCTTCATTCCGCGCAGCTATAATAACTGAAATATTATTAAAAGCAGAATGATTATTTTTTACTTTGTATATTCTGAATGTTCCAATCAATATGAATAATAAAAATCCAATATAAAATATTAAAAGTATAATCAATAAAACTATAAATATCATTATAAAATTCCTTTGAAAATAGAAGATTATAAAAGTTCAGTAACGATTATATAAATTTCAAGATGAGAAAATCCTCATTTCTGACATGCAGTTTCATAATTAAAATTATCAAGAGCAGTGATGCCATCAAAATGTTTATTACAATTTCTGATTTCAAGGATATTTCTCATTTTTCCTATCCTAGTGTTGCGTTCTTTAATTAGGGTCTGCTGAAAAAGTAATTTTTTATTGTTTGATAACAGATAGCATTTCTCTTAAGGAA
>JACNFI010000152.1 GCA_014384665.1 Candidatus Cloacimonadota bacterium | reverse complement strand
TCTAAATATACAATATCCATATTTGATTTTTGAATAATTTGTTCAATTTGAATTATTTCAACAGGAGAGACTTTTTCATAATACACCCCACGAATTCGGCAAATATCTTCAATCTCTGAATCATCAGGAATCAGGAATGAACCACCACGATAGTTCAGTAACCACTTTGAGTCCAAGCCCTCTTCTAACGCATAATAAGTAACACCGTATGCTTTAAGATGGTCTGTTTGCGATAAATCCATTGGAATGAGGATGTCCGCAAAAAGAAAGGCAAAAGGTAAAAGGCAAAATGCAAAAATTAAAGATACAATTTTTTTCATAATATTAAATTTTTCTCTGTGTTCTCTGTGGCGATATTATACAAAATCACTTAAAATAGAATTTGAAACAAACAATGCTTTTGATGTAAGTTTCAGTTTATCATTTTGTTTTGTCAAATATCCTGATTCAAAAAATTTCTTCAAAACATCTTTATATTCTTTTTCAATATCAAAATTATGTTTATTTCTAAATTCAGAAATGGAGATTCCTTTGTTTAATCTTAATCCTAAAACTATCTTATCAGAAATGAATTCGCGGTGGGAAATCTGCTTTGATTTTTCTATAGGTGGATTTTTGTGTGCAAGTTCTTCAATATATTTGTTTATATCTGAAAAATTATTTATTCTTTTCATTTTATAAAAAGAATGAGCAGAGGCACCAAAACCAAGATATTCTCCGCCTTTCCAATAATTTAAATTATGCTTTGATTCAAATCCTTTTTTGGAAAAATTAGAGATTTCATATTGATAGAATTTGTTTTTTTCAAGAACCGTAATCATTTGCTCATACATTTTGCTTTGCATATTTTCGTCAGGAAATGAGTATTCATCCTTTTTGTCCGAAAGATATGTTCCTTTTTCAAGCGTCAAACAATATGAGGAAATATGTTTTGGCTCAAGTTTTATTGCTTCTTTTAATGACGAAGTCCAGGTTTTCATACTTTGAAAAGGGATTCCATACATTAAATCCATAGAGACATTTTCAGTGCAATATTCTTTGATTATCTCAACAGCGGAATATATTTCTTTTTCAGAATGTAATCTTCCGAGAATTTCTAATTCAGAATTATTAAACGATTGAGCACCCAAACTGATACGGTTTATTCCACATATTTTCCAGTTTTTTGCATTAGTTTTTGTTATATTTACTGGGTTTGCTTCCAGAGTTACTTCAGGATTTTCTGCTATTGTAAATTCATTTTTTATTGCTGTTATTATCTTAAAAAGATGGTGGAAGGAAAGTAGAGAAGGCGTTCCACCACCAAAATAGATTGTATTAACGCAGTATTCATCAGAAGGCGAAAAATTTTCAATTTCTTTCTTCAAACAGGAAATGTAGTTATTTACCAAATTTGATTTGTATGGAACTGAATAAAAATTGCAGTAGTTACATTTTTTTATACAGAAAGGAATGTGAATATAAATAGAAATGTTATTAATCATAAATAATCACTTTGTAGGTACACTAAAAATATAAATGAGAAATAGAAAATTAGAAATTCTAAGCACGAATTTTTAAACATTAAATTTGATTTCGTTCATACATTAGCAACAGATTGGTGATATAATTAAACTGCATTTTTGATTTCATTTTTATTATTAGATTCAAAATAAATTTTAGACAATTTATTGTTCGGTCTCAAGCACTTAATTTCCATATAAAACCTATAACAAATAAATTGATTAAGACACTTTTTCAATTCTATATTTCTATGTTTATTAGAATGAAATTTAATACAATTGTGTAATTATAAGTCAAGTATTTTGAGAAAGGGTTCTACTTTTCCATTCAAATTTTTAAGAATTTAGAGACATTGAATACCTTTATACTTAAAATTTATATTTTAAACTCATAAAAATTGACAAAAAAATAATAAAGGATAGTTTTTATATAAAAGAATTTTCTTTTTGTTTCAGGTTTGTATTTATTTCTATAATACTTAATTACAGAGGAAAATTTTGTATAAAAATCTTTAGTAAAAATGATTAAGTTGATAATTTTTTTAGCACTTTATGTGCCAACTTGTTAGAATAACCTTTATGATAAGAGATGAATAAAAAAAGGTGCATTGTCCTCATAAAATTCATATAAATATAAATGATATTTTAGAATTATAAAAGGAAAAGATATATGGATATAATAATCAATGGGAAAGAAGTGTCTATCAAAGATACATTACCAGTTATTCCAATGCGGAACCTTGTGATATTTCCTCAATTAATAGTTCCTTTGGTTATAGGACGTTCTCAATCTATCAAAGCAACCGAAGTAGCTTACAATTCTGATAAAATATTTTTTTGCGTTACTCAAAAATCTTCAACAACACAGAAGCCAAATATCTCTGATTTATATCAAACTGGAGTGATATGTCAGATACTTCAAATCTTAAAAATGCCTGACACAACAATTAGAATATTAGCAGAGGGTATTAAAAGAGCGAAGATACTTAAATTGAATAGTAATAAAGAATTTATTTCAGCAAAACTCAGTTTGATTGAAAGTGAGTATTTTCTAGAAAGTTCAGAAAACCGTGCAATAATGCGAGCCTTAGAATCTGAATTCAAGGAATATGCAAAACTAACTAGAAACTTTCCTGAAGATATTATGATTACTTTTGCAAATCTTGCTCAAGCTGAGGATAAAACTGATTTTATTGCTGCAAATATTGAATTAGATATTGAGATGAAACAAAGATTATTGGAATATCCACTTATACGAAGAATTTTTTATCTAATTGAATTAATTTCAAAAGAACTTGAAATTCTAAAGATTAGAAATAAAATCGCTGGCAAAGTTCGGCATAAGTTAACAAAATCACAAAAAGAATATTTTTTGAATCAGGAACTAAAAGTAATTCAGAAAGAACTCGGACTTACTGAAGATGAAACAGTTGAGATTAAAGAAATTGATAAGAAGCTAAAGAAATTGAAACTTTCTGAGGAAGCAAGGGAAAAAGCAAATTATGAACTAAACAAACTGAAGCGTACAAATAGAATGTCACCTGAATATAGTGTTTCTGTAAATTATCTTAATTGGATTATTGAATTACCTTGGGGTATTACACCTAAATTACAAGAATTCAACCTAAAAAAAGCTGAAAAAATATTAGATGATGACCATTATGGACTAAAAAAGATTAAGGAAAGGATAGTTGAATATCTTGCTGTACTTAAGATGGTTGATAAAGTTAAAGGACAAATTCTTTGTTTTGTTGGACCTCCAGGAGTTGGCAAAACCTCTTTAGGTAAGTCAATAGCAAGAGCTTTGAATAGAAAATTTGTCCGTTTATCATTAGGTGGTGTTCGTGATGAAGCAGAAATAAGAGGACATCGCAAAACTTATATTGGAGCAATGCCAGGGATAATAATTCAATCAATGAAAAGGGCAGGAACAAAAAATCCGATTATTATGTTAGATGAGGTTGATAAAATGAGTATGGATTTCAGAGGAGACCCTTCTGCAGCTCTACTTGAAGTATTAGACTCTGAGCAAAATTTTGAATTTCATGACCATTATATTGAAGTTGGATATGATTTATCCCAGGTGCTTTTTATTACTACTGCTAACGACATCTATTCAATACCTATTCCTTTAAAAGATAGAATGGAAGTTATTACCCTTCCTGGTTATACTGAATTTGAAAAGCAGAAGATCGCACAAGGATTTTTGATACTAAAACAATTAAAAAATCATGGGCTCGATAAAGGAATTAAAGTAGAATTTACTGAAAATGCTATATTCTCAATTATCAGAAACTATACAAGAGAAGCTGGTGTTAGAGAATTAGAAAGAAATATTGCAGCTATATTACGAAAAATTGTTCGTGAATATTTAAACAATAATTCATTGAAACATTTCAAAATAACCAGTAAGAGTCTATCAAAATATCTTGGTGTAGAAAAATATTTGTATTCAGATATTAATAAGGAAAATAGAATTGGGGTTGCAAATGGATTAGCCTGGACGCCTGTTGGGGGAGTCCCTCTTCAAATACAGGTTGCTCTTTTAGAAGGAAAGGGAGGGCTTGTCCTTACTGGCAAATTAGGTGATGTGATGAAGGAATCAGCAAATGCTGCATTAAGTTATGCACGAGCTCATTATGCAGATTTTGGAATAAAAAAAGATTTTTACAAAAATAAGGATATTCATATTCATATACCCGAAGGAGCAATTCCAAAGGATGGACCATCCGCTGGAATTACAATGGCTACTGCTGTTATTTCCGCTCTTTCAAACAAAAAAGTCAAAGCCGATTTCGCAATGACAGGTGAGATTACATTAATGGGCGATGTGCTTCCTGTTGGGGGGTTAGAAGAGAAACTTGTTGCCGCACAACGTTCAAAAATAAAAAATGTAATTATTCCTATGAAAAATAATAAAGAACTTACTGAAATTACAAAGCAAATAAAAAAAGGACTTAATATCATTCCTGTTGAAAATATGAGTGAAGTGCTTTCTCTAACAATTGAAAATTAGTAATAAAGTTTAATGGCTATACCCTTTAATCAGCAAGATAAATTTTATGTAACTCAGAGCCTCATCCACACAGTCAT
>JACNFI010000151.1 GCA_014384665.1 Candidatus Cloacimonadota bacterium | reverse complement strand
TGATTTTACAAAAACTAATAATAGTGATGCTAAGAAAACTTTACCAATCGCAAATAAAATTGAATAAATAGAGTAATTTTTAGGTTGTTGACTTGCAATAAAAAATACAATTACTATTCTGAAAAATGACATACTAATAAAAGCTAGTAAGCCAAAATAAAATGCATTACTTAGGTTTGTGTATTGATCAAAATTACTTAAAATTTTTATTGCAATTACATATAAAATACTAAATATTAATATGCTAATAACTGTAGAAAAAAAAATTGTTTTATTATAATCAATTATTTTATCTTTTTTCCCATAAGGATAAAATCTTATAATAGTGTTTTCTAACCATGAAGCAGATAAAATAATAAAAATTGATATCGTTGATAATACTAAACTATAATCACCATATTTTTCTGGGCCTAAAATTTTAGTGAATATTATTACAGAGAGAAATCCTATAATTGAAGGTATTATCCTACCTGGGAAAAAAACAATAGTATTCTTTCCAGCGGTCTTTATAGCTTCGTTTGACATTAATAATTTTAAAAAGCTTATGATCTATTTTTTATTAATACAATCATTGTTGCTAGTAATATAGAAAAAATTAAAGATCCAAAAACAATAATTATTCTTTTGGGCTTACTTTTCCATTCCGGCCTCACCGCCTTATCAAGAACCTGAACAGTTGGCACATCCTTTGCTTCATCTATTTTTGCCTGTTCGAATTGGGGTCCTAAATATTCCAAAAGTTTGGTGAAATACACTTCTTTTCTTTTTAATTGAGCAAATTGTTTTTGGATAGATGGGATATTCTCTAAACTAATAAATAGTTTATCCGAAACAGAATGATCAAAGAATTCATCATATTTATCTTTCAGGATTTTCAAAGCAATTTCTGAATCTGCGATTTTCTGATTATTCGGTGTTAATCTTGTTTTCATCACATCAAGTTCAATTTCCTTTGCCATAATTTGTGCTTTCATATCAGCTGCTTTTTCAACTTCAGCTTTCAATTGTTCGTCTATACTTATAATTCTATTCTTCTCCATAAAGTTGCTTATTTTACTCTCAAAAAAAGCCAAACTGTCCTGAACCATCATCATTCTATTTTCTATGAATTCTCTATTACTCTTTGCTTTAGTTGTAGAGAGAGCAATATTCAAACTATCAAGGCAGTGAACAATGTAATTGACAACACCGGCAACTAAATCCTGGTCTTTATCAAGAAAAGAAATTTTTATTTGATCCTCTTCACCAACTTCTATTCTCAAATTTGATTTGATATTGTTGTAAGTTTGGAATTTGAATTTTGCCTCATACTTTTTTTGAAAATCAAATTTATCATCCAATGCTTCCAGCATATTTCTGCTTTTAAGTATTGCAAGAAGTCTCATCTGGCTTTCACTGCCACCAAACATTCCCCCTAATCCAAATGCACCCAGATTTGAGCCTAACATACTGCTAAACTTTCCTTCTTCAGTTGCAGGGGGCATAATAACAGCAGTTGCTTTATACCATTTTGGTAGAAGCAAGCTAATAATTACTGCCAAAATTGTGACAATAAGAACTGAAATTATTATAAATTTCTTTCGTTTCCAGATAATATTCCAATAATCAATCAAGTTAATTTCTTTTTCTTGCATATTACTCCTTTATTATTTTCAGTCGGAAAGTTGAAAGTCGGAAAGGTGAAAGTCGGAAAAATTCATAATTAAGAAAGTACCTTGATGAAACCTGAAATCGCTTTGGAAATTTCTATTGATTCGTTGGATAATTGCTTAAATTCGATATCCGTAATATATTTTAATTCTTTTGCAATATAAAACATTGATCTTACTTCTCCGCAAGAACCTTTAGCAATAAATAGGAATCTTCTGAAATCTGCATCACTTCCACGCTCAAATCCCTCCGCAATATTGTTCATAATTGATACAGATGCTCTTTGTATTTGATCTTTAAAACCAAAATCGCGAGTATCTTTAAATTTACGATAGATTTTAATGGTCAACTCTTTAGCCTTCTGCCATGCTATTATATCTTCAAATCTTTCAATCTTCATCTGACTTTATCCTTCTGCCTTTCTGACTTTTGCCTTTCTGACTTTTGACTTTCTGACTTTTGACTTTTGCCTTTCTGACTCTCCATACATTTTAATCTTCAAATTTTTCTATTTTACTAATTTTATTTTACATTCTGAATCACAATAAGTATTGTAGCAATCTCTGCGGAAACACGCATAATATCTTTGAAGAGTTTCCAGAACTCTACTTCTTGTTTTTCTGGAATGAATATCATATCTCCTACTTCAATTGTAGTATTTTCATCAGGCTTTAACCATTCTCCTGTTGTTGCTCGGATAACTCGTATTTTACCTTTACGTGCTCGCCAGGCAAAACCACCTGCTTTTCCAATATAATAAAGATAATTCATTCCTTTCATATATGTAACTAATCCAGGATTTTTAATTTGACCTGAGACTGTAACAGTAACTGTTTTGTCCGGAACATATATATAATCTCCACTTTTTAATAGAAAATTATAATCATCATCTTTTTCAAACCATAATTTCTCAAAATCAGTGACAAATCTTCCCCTTAGCTCTCTTGACTTTGTTTTAAAATATTCATACTCCAAATCAGTCATATCCTCAACGAGCATATTTTTTAAACGTTCAAATTCGGGGTCAATAATATCTTCTCTGCTTTTTCTTTGAAGAAATGCGTTTTGCAAATCTGCTTTTTCTGTAAAACCCCCAGCTTCTTCAAGTATATTATATAATGTAGTTTTCCCCTCTTCAATGGAATAGGTTCCAGGAAATTTTACCTCACCATTAACACTAACACTTCTCTTTTGATGAAATTCTGGTATGAAACGGATAAATATTCTATCATCGTTTTTAAGAAGTATATTATTTTGAGAATCTGGATTATTGATAACTCTGTTTAAATCAACTATAAGCAACTCAGTATCAGAGTGATTATTTTTAAATCTGACAATTTCTGCCTTATCTAAAAAGGCATTATTGCATAATCCCATTGCAAGTTCAATGATATCACTAATTCTATCCCCATCAACTAATTCATAAGTTCCACCTCTATTTACAGCACCATATATTGATACTCTATTTTCTATTGGAGGGACAATAATAATATCTCCATCCAAAATATAAGGATTATTTTTCTCATCTCCATAAGTAAAAAATTGTTGAAGATCTACTATTAATGTATCACTTCCTCGTTTCAGAATAATATTCCTCATAGAAGCATTACTGGGTATACTTTCTACACTAGCAAATAATGAGTCCTGTATAAGATTCGCTTTTCTAAATGCTTCAGAAACTCTGCTGGTTGGAAGCAAATAATATACTCCCGGACTTTTAACTGAGCCTACCACTGAGATTGTATAATATACCGACTCGTTTATCGGAATTTGTTGTGCTGGTGATACTCCATTTATTAAAATCAATAATACTATACAAAAAAATATAAAATATTTTTTGTAATGATAAAACATTTTTACCTCACATAATTATTCACTGTTATTGAAATATTTTAGTTTGCTATTTTTTGCCAAATCAAACTGCTCTCTTCTTTTAATATTCTTCAGGACCAATAAGTATATGTAATCGTAGTTTGAAAGTTCTCACTATTCTACTTTTCGCTGTCAAACTCGCAGATAAGCTCTTCTGCCTTTTTAAGAAAAAATTCTTTTAATTCTTTAATAGTAACTTTTTTAATCATCTTGGGCAGTTTTTCTATCTTTCTGATTTCAAATAAAGATTGAGCCAACCAATGTCTTTCAATTCCAATATGTTTCTTTCTGGCATTTTCATAAATCTTATCAAATGATAAATATTCTTTATGAAGAAAATAGATATCTACAAAATCTTTTGCATCATGTCTGTCAAAAAGAGCAGAAAATTTATTACAGGAAATATCTAATAAACTATCTACATAAATATTAAATTCATCGCGCAATTGAATCGGAGATAAGCGATATGGGGAGTCAACAGCAAAATCCATCTTTACTAATTCATTCTGCTTTTCCAAATTGATTGCCCAGCATTCTATAAATGTTGAATATTCACGCCGAAAGTCTGCTTGGGCATCAACCTTTTTTAATATGTTAGAAATTTGTGTTTTCACAATTTGGATTGCTTTAGAATCAGTAGTAAAAAAATCAAGGTCTTCTGAAAAGCGATGTTTTAAGTAAAAGGCAGATAATGCACTACCTCCTGTGAAAAAGAAAAATTTTCCTATCTCACTTCTGCCCAATTGCTTGAGTATCTTCTTTTGAAAATTAGTGAGAATTTCCATATTTTTTTCTAACATTTGGTGATGAAAAATACCATTCCCAGAACTCTCTTTGTGAACGACTAAGATTTAATTCTTTTAAATACTTAAATATATTTTTTATACCAATTTCCTGTAAATCCTTGTCAGTTCCTCGTTCTAATACTCTTACGATATACCATTTTAGAAACATCTCCGATTTGAGTTCTTTCTCGGAAAAATCGTAATCCCAGATAAGTCTTTTGTTTATTTTCATTTTTTGCAAAAAATTACCAAAATTTTCACTCATTTATTTCAATCAATTTATCTGCAATCTTTTTTATATCTTGAATCAATGTATTGAAGTTGGGCATTTCTATCCATTTAATTATAGAAAAATTCTGTCTCTCCGCAAAGTATAAAATCCGAGCCACATCAAGGGGGAAAATACCTGCGGCTTTACTATCAGCATTTTTTAGTGCTTCAGATAATGATAGACCCATTTTGGTGCAAAATCCCCAAATATCAACAATATCTTTTGGCTCGTTTCTATCAACAATTGCCGTTACTTTATTAGCCAGTATATTCTCAGGACTATCAATTCTGCCAAGAATTGGATGATTTCTTATAAGACCGATATGAGATGGCACATCGTTTATAAATTCTAATTTGAGTTCAACTTCTTTATCTATATCAATAATTAGGCATCTGGCAAAACGCTCTTCTCTCAAAGAAATATCTAATTCCCATTCTTTACTTTTTGCCACTGCATTAAGAATCCTATCAACCCAAAGATTAAATTCTGGTATATCGTTCACAAAGAAATCAAGATCATCAGAAAAACGATGATGTAGATAAACTCTTGATACAACCGTTCCGCCTGTCAAATAAAATTTTTGATCTATTTTTTGTATAACCGAAAGAAAACTATCTTGCAAAGGATACAGTTTGTTGAAATAAAAATTTTTATCCATTGAACTTCTCTGGATGTATCTCTGTTAGCCATTTTAGTAAAAAGTCATATCCTCGGCGTTGGCTCTCTGACCTTATTTTGTCTCTTACCAGAGACCATCTTTTTACAAATTCAGGAAAACCTAATAATTTTATAACATCTTGATAATGAGCATATTCTAATAATCTTTGTGTTGCCCAAAGATAGTCTAAATTACCAATATTCATTTTATGATTCAAAATATCAATAAATGTCTTTTCGTCTATATTATAGTCCCATATCCAGTAAATATTTTTCATTAAGCTCCTTCTTATTTATTCTTGAGAGTTGTTAAATACAACTTCTCCTTTTTTAATAACCATATCCACACAGCTGCTTCCAAGATGGTACGGCAAGTACTTATATGAAGGCATATCCATAATCAAAATATCTGCTTGCTTTCCGATTTCTATTGAACCAATTGTATTACCCAATTCTAATGAATATGCCGCATTTATCGTAGATGCAGTGATGGCTTCAGAAGGCAATAAACCCATTTCTAAACATGCTATACTAATTATAGTTTGCATAGAATCACAATGACAAGAACCGGGATTAAAATCTGTGGCAAGAACAACTGGCAATCCAGCATCAATCATTTTTCTGGCTGGAGCATATTTTTTCAGTCCTAAACTGAAGGTCGTGGCTGGAAGCATAATTGGAATTACATTTGCTTCTTTCATCTTTTGAATTCCATTATCTGAAACAGCGACAAGGTGGTCAGCAGTAACTGCACCGATTTCTGCAGCAAGTTCTGCTCCTCCAATTGGTTCTAATTCATCAGCATGCATACGAATCTTAAAGCCTAATTTTTTCGCTTCTGACAGAATTCTTCTGGATTGTTCAATATCAAAAACATGTTTTTCACAAAAAATGTCGCAATATTTTGCAAGATTTTGTTTTTTCACTTCTGGAAGCATTTCGTCAATTAAAATTTTTATGTATTCTTCCTTATTATTTTTATATTCTTCAGGAAATTCATGAGCACCCAAAAAGGTAGGGATAATATCCATTTCTGAAATTTCATTAATCTCTGCGATGGCTTCTAACATTTTTATTTCAGATTCTGTTGAAAGTCCATATCCGCTTTTTGCTTCAATGGTTGTCGCTCCCATTTCAAGCATTTTATTTACTCGTTTGAGGCCCAATGCAACTAATTCTTCTTTTGAAGCTTTTCTGACATCACTTACGCTTGAGCGAATGCCGCCACCAGATTGGGAAATCTCTTTATATGATTTTCCTTGAATTCTCATTTCAAATTCATTTTCACGGGTTTCTACAAATATGGGATGAGTATGAGGGTCTACAAAACCAGGCATCACAACTTTTCCAGTTGCATCAATGACATTTTCAGAAATAAAATTTTGAGAAACTTCTTTTGTAGTGCCAACTCCTGCAATTTCTTCCTCCAAAATAGCAATTGCACCGTTTTGAATAATTCCAAGATTTTGCATTTCCAATCCGCATTTTGGTCCATCGGACTGAAGGGTCAGAAGTTCTTTTGCATTCTTGATAATTAAATCTGCTTTCATTATTTGCCTTTATATTTTAATTTTGTTCGCCAAGTGCTCTGAACTATATCCCGCATCACAACTATCAGACCAGACCATTCCTCAGGTGTAAATTGATTCATTGCTGTCATAACTCGCTGGTGAATCTTGCGACTATTTGGCTGTCTAAGACGCACAATTAAAATGCCTGAATGTTGTTCGTTACGGTACTGGGTGAAACCCTTATCTGTCGTAATCAACAATCTTCCTTCTTGTTGGACCCTGGCCCAAAGAGATTCATCTGCCATACCTTCATCATCGGTGCCACGAATGTCTATTACATCGTGCCCTGTCTCTCGCAAAGTATGGACAGTTATTAATGGTATGTTCTCATCCACAAATATCTTCATCTCATACTTACTACTTTTTCAATTGGTGTAATTTGCTCTTCAGCCAGAGATGCGGCATAGTCCAAACAGGTAAGAATATCATCCCTCTCAAGAGAAGGATACTCTTTGAGAAGTCCAGCAATTGTATCTCCATTAGCTAACATTCGCACAACTTGGTGGACAGGAATGCGAGTTCCTTTAATACAAGCTTGCCCATGACAAACTTTTGGGTCAATTGAAATATGTGCATACATATATAACCTCCTGAAATCTTATAGATAATATCAAAAATTGAAGGGTCAGAAGTTCTTTTGCATTCTTGATAATTAAATCTGCTTTCTTCACTTAACCCCGTTTCTTACTTTTTGGAGTGCGAAAACGATCCCCGATTTATTCGGGGAGAACTTTTCGCTTTGCCTTTGATGTTATGCTGAAAGTTCGTCTCCCGATAAATCGGGATCCTCGTTTCAGCACTCCGGTTTAAATTCATCAATCAAAGCAACAGCATAAACTTTTATCCCTTCACCTCTGCCAACAAATCCCAGTCCTTCTTCTCTTGTGGCTTTAATAGAGATTTGGGTTATTTCAATGTCAAGTTTATCGGCAATATTGCTTTTCATTGATGGGATATAAATCTGTAACTTAGGTTTTTCAAGAACAATTGTTGAATCAATATTAATTATACGAAATTTTTTGTTAGCCAAAATCTTACCTGTTTCTTCTAACAAAATCAAACTTGAAATGTCTTTATATTTTTGGTCAGTATCAGGAAAATGAGAGCCAATATCACCAAGAGATACTGCACCAAATAGTGCATCAATAATAGCATGTATCAAAGCATCACCATCGGAATGACCGGCAAGCCCTTTTTCAAATGGGATTTCAACTCCACCTAAGATAAGTTTTCTGTCCTTAACTAAAGGATGCACATCGTAACCAAAACCTATTCGCATATTTACCCTTCCCAAATCATTTCTGACATAGTTTTTTCTGCTTGATGAATAAATTTCTCTGCATTTTTAATTTGATGTTCTGCGTCTTCTTTACTGATTTCTACGAAATCTCTATAATCCACCTCTTCTCTAATATTTTTGGCTTTAGGTAATAATTTACTCAACTCTTTTGGGAAAATTCCATTCTTAACAAAATACTGATTAAAAAGTAATATAATTCCAGCATGCCTTCTTGCATCTAACTCCTTTAATGAAGGTAATACTTTAGCCGCTAATTGAAGCGAGAAACTTGTTGGGCGAAGCAATGAGGGATACCACTCCTTAAATGTAAGTAATGCTTTTGCCGCGGAAAACATTGCATAATAACTTCTATTTGTAGACAATTTATAATGCTCATGTTGTAAACTATCTTTTGATTTAATAAGCATTTTCTTCGCTCGTTCCATCCTATACTTTGCTAATTCTATTCTACTCATAGAGTTACTCCCTCTTTTTCTACTTTTTCAAGGAAAAATGATTTTAACTCCTTATTTTTCTTATATTCAAAAACACTGGATACAACAGTAGATATTGGAACATCAGTCTGATAAAAATATTCAGCTGAAATCTCACTTATCTTATCTCTTATTCCTTTTCGCCTTTTAACTAAAATAAAAATATCAATATCAGAATCCTTAGTAAAATCACCTCTTACTTTAGAACCAAATAGTTTGATAAAAACTATTTCATTACCTAATTTCTCTTTCAATTCTTTGACAAATGATGTTACTGTCTTTGCTTCTTTTCTTGTTAGGTATTTATATTTTTTTTGCATTTCAAAACCTCAAATTTATTTTTTCTTTGCCCCGTTCATTCAATATTCTTGCTTTGTAACATCGCTTCTGCAATTTTCAAATCAAATTTATTTGTAATTTTAATATTTTCTGATGAACCTTGCAAAACGAAAACCTCTTCACCTAAAATCTCCACTAATTCTGCATCATCATTTGTAACAATTTTTTTCTGAATTGCATTTTTGTGTGCATTATAAATCAGTTCATATTTAAATGCCTGCGGAGTGAGAATCTCCCATAATTTTTTTCTATCTAAAGTGAATAAAACTTTATTTTGCTCAACTTTTTTTATAGTATTTTTTACAGGAATTCCAAAAGTAACCGCACCTTTTGCCATCGTGATGTTAACAATCTCTTTTATCTCTTCAATTTTCACAAATGGACGGACTCCATCGTGAATTACCACTATTTTTGTTGCAGATGAACATTTTTTCAGAGCATTAAAAACAGATCCCTGTCTTGTCTTTCCACCATCAACAATGATAAAATTATTCTTTGGAATTTTGTATTCAGAAAAAATTTCTTCTGCAAATTCTCTATCTTTCTTGTTGACAACGACCAAAATTTTATTAAAAATATTTGTATTGATAAATTTTTCAACAGTATGAATGATAATTGGTTTTCCAGCAAGTGGCATAAACTGCTTTTTCACTGGTAGGTTCATTCGCACACTTTTTCCTGCAGCAGTTATGATAGCCGATATTTTGTTTTTCATTTAGTTATTTTTGTCGTTGATCATTTCTTCTTGGAAACACCATTACAAATGGTGTTAGATCAAATACAAATGATAGGATGAAACTCGTTTTGAATATAAAAAATTCCTTGGTGAAAAATCTTTTATAAATCACCAAAGACCTCATCTTCGGTTTCTATATTTCCATTCTCAAAATCCTTAAAACCCCTCTTAATTGAGTCCATAAGTTCCGAATTAAGGTTTATATCAACTGTTTCAATTAGCCTTATAAAATCATCAACATTGATTAATACCGACTTAATCTCATTATTTGAATAAATATATTCTACTTTAGGAATATTATACTGTCTTGTAATCTTTATAAGCTCACTTGGTAACATTGTTGTTCCTTTCTCTCCGATTGGAGTTGTTTTTATAAAAAATCAAAAAATTTTGGAAATTATGTCAAGTTTTTGACACCAATTATACATATCTTCGCAAGAGATTCCTTGCATCCACCTCATCACTCTTAATCTGGTTTATTAGTTCTTCCTTACTTTTAAATTTCTTTTCATCACGAATTTTTCTAATAAAAATAAGTTCTATTTCTTCAGAATAAATTTCTTCATTAAAATCAAAAATATATGTTTCAATAAATTTTCTTCTGTTATTCTTTTTTATTGTTGGCTTTATTCCGATGTTTGTCAATCCCCACATTTCGTGTTGTTTAAACTGAACTTTTGTAAGATAAACACCAGATTGAGGAAACAATTTTCTTGTCTCAATTGGCTTGAGATTTGTTGTCGGAAATCCGAGTTGTCTTCCAATCTTATCTCCTTGAACGATTTTTCCTAGAATAGAATAATTTCTACCCAACATTTTTTGAGCAAGTTCCAATTTGCCATTTCTAATATACTCACGAATTTTAGTGCTGGACACGATTTTCTTTCCCCTCCTTACTTCTTTTACAATATCCGTTTTATAACCATATATCTTCTCAAATTTCTTTAATAGATGATAATCTCCAGCTCTGTCCTTCCCAAAATGCCAATCATAGCCAATAATAATCTCTTCGGCTGCCAATTTGTCTACAAAATATTCCTTAATAAAATCTTCTGGAGAAAGATTTACCAATTCTTCATTAAAGTCAAGCCAGAGCACATAATCTATTCCCATCTCTTTTAGAAATTCCTCTTTTTTCACTTTTTCAGTAAGCAGATATGGAAAATGTTTTTTATTGAGAATTTCCAACGGATGTGGATGGTAAGTTATGACAACAGACACACCATCAATTGCTCTGGCTCTTTTCACAAGAGTTTGCATAATCTTCTGATGGCCAAGATGAACGCCATCAAATGTTCCGACAGTAACAACGGGATTTTTCAACTTGTGCTTAATTTTGTGGATGCTTTTCATAATTCTTCATTCATTATTCCCTGTTCGTTATTCAATATTCATTCTTTGTGTCTATCCGCCCTTGCGAAAAGTTCATCCCGATAAATCGGGATTCGTTTTCGCACTCCGGAAAGTAATACTAAAACTCAACCATCACTCCACCAACAATCATTCGTCCCCACTGATAAATTTCATCCTTTATAGGTTTGTCGTCTTCATATTTATATGAATAACCCCAGATATTTTTTGTATTGAAAAGATTTTGGAGTTCCAGATAACTTACTATATTTAGTTTATCAAAAAACCAGCGGTGATGGATGTGGAGGTCAAATCTTTTGTAAGGAGGGAAACGGCTGTCATTTATATTCTGTTCAGGTAGAACTCGCCATCTTCGTAAACTATCAATAGGAGTTGGTTCTGTGTATGGTTTACCGCCTAAATATCTAAACTTAATAGAGATTTCTGTTTCGTCTCCGGGAACAAGATTTGTCCATGTAAAATAGCGGAACCACTTACTTGCTTTCTCATACCAGTCATATTTCATAAATTCAATTTTGTAGCCCAGAACGGCTGTAAACACATTACGATAATCAAAATCCCAATTAAATTCTTTTTTGCCGGCTGGGTCACGAGGGTCTTTTGCTTTTGCAATTGAATAAGAATAACTTAAAGTTCCCCAAAAATCATCTTTTACCTTTTTCTGCAAGAAAAATTCAGCTCCATTTGCATATCCTTCTCCAGCATTTACAAAATATGTATCCCAATCGTTCTCATCAGGAGTTGTCATTGCATTGTTCAGTGGAACATCTTTGTATTGTTTATAATATGCTTCCATACTTACTTTAATATCTTCGGTAAATAATTTATCAAATCCAACCACAATCTGGTCTGTGAATTTTGGTTTTAACTTCTTATTCAACGAATCAAAAGTCAATTGATAATATTCAGGATTTTGATAATGCCGACCTAACCCAAAGTTAAGATTAATGCTTTCGGATAAGGCATATTTCAATCCCAATCGGGGAGCCATACTTGCCTTTTTTGTGTAAGTAAAATAATCATAACGCAATCCAGCATTTAGAGTAAGCAATCCAAAATTGTCGTTCCATTGACAATATGTGCCAATTTTATAATCATTGATACTGTCATCAATTTTGTCATCTGGTCCATAGGTATAAATAACTGGATTTCCAGTTGTATTAGTTAGAACACCAATAATAGTACCAGTTGTATCTTGATAAATAAAAACAGTATCGGGTTTCATAAACCGTTCATCGTTTGTTTCCACATTTTTCAAGTTAACACCAAAAGAGAGTTTGCCAACTTTTGTTTTATGAAAATTGAGCTCAAATTTTACGGTGTTATGTGCTTCATAAGAATGATTATAGAAAAATTTATTAGAATCGGCTTTGGTTGTTCCTGCTTCATAGACATCGTGTTTCCACCAGTTATAATTTCTGTAAATTGTTAAAAGAGAATAGCTATTTTTGAAAATACTCCTCAATGTACTACCAATTGTATATTGTCCTGATTTTGCATAAATATCTTCATCACTTTCTGAATAAGACGATTCATCATCAGCTTTGATATCAATCCAATCATTTGCCCAGATTTGATTGATGGTCAGCTTTTGGGTTGGAGAGAAATTAAACACCTGTTTTGCAAAAATGGAATGATAGTTTGGCACAGCGGTCATTCCAAAACTTTCGCTAATCAAGCTAAGGAAACTACGGTGGTAAGAGAAGATATAAGAGCCGTTTTTCCCGAACATAGGTCCTTCAATACTTCCACCATATCCAGCCATTCCAATATCAAGTTTTGCTTCAAATCGGTTTTCATTTCCATCTCTTGTAGTAATATCTAATACTGACGATGCTTTGTCGCCATATCGGCTCGGGAATGCACCGGCATAGAAATTAACTTCACTAACGAATTCTGGGCTGAGGATGCAGACAGGTCCGCCGCCTGCACCTTGCCAGCCAAAATGGTTCGGATTTGCCAGCTCAAGATTATCTATCACAAAGAGATTTTCACCGTAATTTCCACCTCGCACTATTATTTCGTTTTCAGTATCTGCGCCGGAAACAACAGCAGGCAATACTTGAATTGTTCGTTGGAGATCATAACAACCAGTCGGTTGCGTACGGATTTCTTCAATATCCAATTTTTTTGAACTTACAGGAGCATCTGGAATTTCCGTGAAAAATTCTTTATTTCTGACAGTCATTCCTGCTATCTTAATTGGTGCGTTAAGCAAACTTACATAAAGAATTGTATTGCGATTCGGTTTGATAAAAATATTCGTTTTTGTTAGCGTCTTGTGTCCTATTCTGCTAAAAGTAATTTGATGAGAGCCAATTGGGATGTTTTGAATGATATATCGCCCCTTCTCATTGCTGATATACTTGACTGTGTCCTCAATCTTTACAGATACACCTGCAATTGGTTTTTTGCTTTCTTCATCAATTATTCTGCCAGACATACTGCCTGTCTGCTTTGCTGAAAAAAGTGATGAAACCGTAATAAATAGCAATATGCTTGAAAATAATACTTTGAGTGAACTCATCTTTCCTTACTGAATTTTTTCTATAGAAATCATCTGGCTCTCAATTTTTTCCTTATCAAGTTCATTCAAATTTAATGCTTTTTCAACCACAAAATCCCCAATTCGCATTCTCTGTAGTTCTGTTAAATGACCAATAGTGCCAAGTTTTTCAGCAATATCTTCTGCTAATGTTCGGATGTAAGTTCCTTTTGAAACAACTGCTGAGAATTCAAGAAATGGTTTCTCCAATTTTTGAAATTTCAATTCTTTGATTTCAATCTCTCTTGGCTTCCGTTCAACTGTTTCTCCTTTTCTGGCAAGTTTGTAGAGACGAATACCATTTTTTTTAACAGCAGAATACATAGGTGGAATCTGTTGTATCTTTCCAATAAAACTTTTGAAAGCAGTTTCTATCTGAGAAATTGACAATTCAGGAATTTGTCTTTTTTCAATAATTTTGCCTGTTAAATCTGCAGTATCTGTTTTTTCACCAAGTTTGATTTTCGCATAATATTCCTTTTCCAAATTAGCAAATTTTGAGATATTTCTGGTTGCTTCTCTGCCAACAAAAATTAGAAGAACGCCAGTGGCAAATGGGTCAAGCGTGCCTGAATGACCGACTTTCTTTACTCCTGTAAGATAACGGATTTTTTTCACAACACCAAAAGATGTAATGCCTGCGGGTTTGTCTATATTTAAGATACCGTTCATAGGTTAATTTTTACCACTATAGACAGGAGTGCTGAAACGAGGATTCCGATTTATTGGAAGACGAACTTTCAGCAAGGTAGCACAAGCGAAAAGTTCATCTCGATAAATCGGGATTCGTTTTCGCACTCCGAAACACTTTTTGTTCATAAGCAAATCTTTCACTACAAAGCAGAGTAAGAACACAAAGATAGAATTTCAAATTCCAATCCCCAATTCCTGAGCTCGTCAGGAACGGGCTTAATCGGGGACCAAATAAATTTCAAAACCAAAATTTCAAACCAAGACTTTTGCTTCCATCCTTTCATTTGATATTTGACATTTAGAATTTGGAATTTATTTGTAATTTGATATTTGAAATTTGTCATTTTCTTTTTGGGTCAAGTGTGCCAGAATGGCCAACTTTCTTTTCACCTGTTAGATGACGGATTTTTCTAACTACATCAAAAGATGTAATGCCTGCGGGTTTGTCTATATTTAAGATACCGTTCATAGGTTAATTTTTACCACTATAGACAGGAGTGCTGAAACGAGGATTCCGATTTATTGGAAGACGAACTTTCAGCAAGGTAGCACAAGCGAAAAGTTCATCTCGATAAATCGGGATTCGTTTTCGCACTCCGAAACACTTTTTGTTCATAAGCAAATCTTTCACTACAAAGCAGAGTAAGAACACAAAGATAGAATTTCAAATTCCAATCCCCAATTCCTGAGCTCGTCAGGAACGGGCTTAATCGGGGACCAAATAAATTTCAAAACCAAAATTTCAAACCAAGACTTTTGCTTCCATCCTTTCATTTGATATTTGACATTTAGAATTTGGAATTTATTTGTAATTTGATATTTGAAATTTGTCATTTTCTTTCATTGTTAATTAATTCAAGTAATCTACTTTTTAATTTTGTAAATTCCATTTCTGCTTCAAAGCCTGCTGCAAGTTTATGGCCTCCGCCGCCAAATTTTTCTGCAATCTTCCGAACATCAATACAAATTGACCTGAGTGCGACACGATACTTATTCTTATCTAATTCCCGAAAATAAATAACAACTTTACGCTCTTCAGATGTTCTAACTTCTTTTGAAAATTTTCTTGTATGCTCCATTTTGGCATTGCACATTTTCAACATTCTTTGTGTAGTAATAAAATAAACAAGCTTTTTCTCTTTGATTTCTTCCAATGTGGACAATGTCAAACCCAATAATTTCAATTCAACAGTTTTTCTATTCTCAAAAATATTTCTGGAACAAAGATTATTATCTGCACCCAAATTTATCAGTTTTTTGGCAACCTCAAAAGTTTTTGAAGAGACATTTTTATTTGAGAAATTATTTGTATCATAAATCAAACCTATGTATAGACAATTTGCGAATTTCTCTTGTTGTTTTGCTGAAAGTTCGCTGATTTCATCTTTCAAAAGCAAATAAAGAATTTCACAAACGGATGATGCATTTGTGTCTATAAATGAAATTCCTTTTATTGTATCTTTTGTTTTTTTATGATGGTCAATACAAATTAATTTTTCGCAATTTTCAAAAATATTTTTGACTTTTTCACCAGCTCTTTTTTTCTCGTTGAAATCCAACATAAACACGATATCATTTGAATAATCAGAAATTGAGGTTTGAACTTTTTCCGATAAGCCAAGAAAAGCATATTCAGAATAAGGAATAGTTGGATTAAAAATCCTAACATTTTTTTGAAAATGTTTTAAATAAAGATAAAGAGCAAATTGTGCTCCGATTGCGTCTCCATCAGGGTCTTTATGAATTGTGATAATGAAATTTTGATTTTGAGAGACACTCTTTTTGAATTCAATCTTGAATTCGTCAATTGTCATATTTTTTGCCTTCACTTTCAATCAACTTTTCTACAGAGAAAGCAACTTTTTCAAGAGAGTCGTATTCAAATTTGATTTCTGGTGTGTATCTTAAATTCAAAATTTGAGCCAATCTTTTTCGGATAAACTTTCTGGCATTTTGCAAAGCAATCAGAGTGGATTTCTTTTTTTTATCATCTTGAAGTGAAAAATAAATAGTTGCATTATGTAAATCTGGTGAAACTTTTGCCTGTTCAATTGTAATATTTTTAATCCTTTTATCTCTAATATTTTCGTAGATTATTTTTGCGATATTTTGTTTAATAAGAGCGTTGAATCGTTCTTGACGCAACTTAGTCATTATTGGAAATCCTCAATTTTTGTTATTTCAATATCAGGATATGATATTTCAATAAATTTAATAATATCAGAGAATTTTCTTTCTGAATATATTTTTTCATTTGAAACCATTGCCAGACAGAGTTTAGAATTTTTCCATTTGTCATTGTGGTCAACTTCTGCAATGGAGACATTATATTTATTATGAACTTTATGGATAATGCTTTTAATGATATTTCTTTTGCTTTTTAATGAGTTTGCTAATGGCAGATAAATATCAATGATTGCGCTTTTTACCATTTTGGGGTAAGTTTAAGTTATTCTAATTTTTTCTTTTCTTCAAAAACCAGATATGCTTCAATAATATCACCAACTTTTATATCATTAAAATTTTCAATTGCAATTCCGCATTCTTGTCCTTCAATAACTTCTTTAGCCTCATTTTGGAAATGTTTCAAAGTAGATATTTTTCCTTCATAGGTTTTGATATCATCTCTGAAAAGTCGGATATTAGCATTATTTGTAACTTTTCCTTCTTTAACAAAGCATCCGGCAATTACACCAACTCCAGTAATTTTGAAGATTTGCTTTACTTCAACAATTCCAATAATTTTTTTTCTAACAATTGGTGCGAGCAGTCCTTCAAGGGATTTTTTCACATCATCAATTAATTCATAGATAATATCATAGAGCCGAATTTCAACTTTGTTTAGTTCCGCAGATTTTCTGGCTTCTGCATTGGGGCGAATATGAAAACCAAGAATAATAGAATTTGCAGCAGTTGCAAGGTCAACATCTGCCTCTACAATGCCACCAACTGCTTTACGAATAATATTCACCGCTACTTCTTCAGTTCCAAGTTTTTGAATTGCATCACAGATTGCTTCTAAAGAACCATCTGTATCTGCCTTTACGACCATATTTAAGGCATTTATTTCACTTTCTCGGATTTTATCAAACAGGTTATCTAAAGTTATTCCTGTCCCGCTTGCGATTTGCCTTTGTCTGATAATATGCTGTCTTTGTGAGCAAATCTCTTTAGCAGTTTTTTCATCTTTGACAACATTCAAAGTATCTCCAGATTGAGGGAGCCCATTTAGTCCTAAAATCTGCACAGCACCTGATGGAGGGCAAGTATCAACTGAATATTCTCGTTCATCAAGCATCAACCGAATTCTACCATAATGGGCACCGCATATCGCAATATTACCTGTTGTTAGAATTCCATTGCGAATCAAAATTGTTGCAAGAGGCCCTTTGCCTTTATCCAATTTTGTTTCAATGACAACGCCTTCAGAATTACAGGAGTAATTAGCAGATAATTCTTCAACCTCTGCCAACAAGAGAATTATTTCCAACAGATGTTCAATCCCTTCACCGGTTTTTGCAGAACATTCCACATACTCAACATCTCCTCCCCAGCCCTGCAATCTGACATTGTTCTCAGACAATTGGGCTTTTACTTTTTCAGTGTCAACATCAGGCAAATCAATTTTATTAATCGCAACAATAAATGGAATATCCGCTGCTTTGGCGTGGTCAATTGCTTCAATGGTTTGCGGCATAACTCCATCATCTGCTGCGATAACAATAACAGCAAGGTCAGTAATATCCGCACCTCTGGCTCTCATTGCAGTAAATGCCTCGTGTCCTGGTGTATCAATAAAAGTAATTTTCTTGTCCTTAAAATCAACTTGATATGCGCCAATATGTTGTGTTATTCCGCCTGCTTCGCCAGCAATAACATTGCTCTTTCGGATATAATCTAATATTGATGTCTTGCCGTGGTCAACATGACCCATTACCACAACTACAGGTGGTCGCGATTCTTTCTTTTCTGCTATAGTTTCTTTCTGCTCCACACGCAAAATATCTGCTCCAAACTGGTCAGCGAAATTAACTTCAAAATCAAACTCATCGCAAATCATAATCAAAGAATCCTTATCCAATCGTTGATTGATTGTAACCATTTTGCCGAGTTCCATAAACTTTGCCACGATTTCTGTCGGGATTTTTCCCATCACTTTTGCTAATTCAGCAACAGATGTAAACTCGCTAATCACAATCTGTTGGACTTCTTCAGTCCTGACTGTTTTTTCTTTTTTATATTTTTTTATTTTCGTATCCTTGCCTAAAGTAGCTTTAATGCTTCCCTTAATTTCCCGTTGGTCAAAAAACTTTTTCTCCCGTTCTTCTCGGAGTCTGGTTTTTTTGTCTTTATATTTTACTTTCCCCTTTTTTTTTCCTTTAATTTCAGAAGGTTTAGAAATTAATTCTTCCTTTTTAGTTACAGTTTTAGGTCTTTTTTTAATTGGTGGTTCAACTTGTTTTGCGATGGTTTTCTTTTGTTCTTCTTCTTTTGTAACTTTTTTGGGAATTTTTGAATCAGCTGACTTTTTAATTCTTTCAAATTTTGCTTCCCGTAATTGTGTTTTGTAGCTTTTTCTTTGTTTCTGTCTAACCTTGGCAGCTTGCATCTGCTCAGAAAACATTTTTCTGATTTTGCTTGCTGCTTCCTTATCTATATAGCTCATATGGCTTTTTACGATTATCTTTAAACTTTTTAAGATTGCTAATAAAGCCTGAGGAGATATTTTTAATTCTCTGGCAAGTTCATAAACTCGTATTTGTTCCATATTTGCCTTTAACTACTTAAAATAATTTTAATTCCTTTAATAAAATTTTTTCTTTCTTTTCTTTATCCATTTATCAAGTTTACTTATACAATTTGAAGTTTGACAACAATAGTATCCTCTTCCTTGCATTCTATGCTTATAATCAAAAACAATTATACCATTCTTAATTAGGAATCTTACTAAATTTGATTTTGCATCTTTTTTCTTACAGATAACACAGGTTCTCTTTGGGATATGTCCGACATTACTAACTTTATTTACCATTCCGTCTTGTTAGAAATCTTTTTAGAGTTTGCTCATATATCCTATTTCAATAAAGATTAGAAATATTTGGCTGATTCTTTTATTTTTTCAGCAGTTTTTACACCCACACCATCTATCTGGCATAACTCCTTAATAGAGGCGAGATAAATATCCTGAACTGAAGTATAACCAGCATTATACAGTACCTTACCAATATTTTCTGTTACACCTTCAAGTTCATAGATAGTACTTGTAATACGGCGTTCATTTGCGGTAATCTCTTCATATTCCTCTTCTAACAGCACATCTAATTTATAATTAGTAAGTTTTGCTGCTAATTTTATATTCCTTCCTTCTTTACCAATAGCGATATTTTTATTCTTCTCATCTACAATGACCTGTGCAAACTTTCCTTTTTCAGCCAAGTATATTCTTTTTATCAATTCATTTCCAATACTATTTTTTATAAATTGCTCTGGATTATCAGACCAAACAACAATATCAACCAGTTCCCCGTGAAGTTCTTTTTTCACTACTTCTATTCTAAATCCTTTAGGTCCAACACAACTCCCAAATGCATCAATATTTTTATTAGTACTATACACGGCTACTTTTGTTCTATATCCAGGTTCCCTTACAATTTTCTTTATTACAACCTCTCCATCTCCTATTTCTGGAATCTCATTCTCAAATAATTTAATTATAAATTCAGGTTTTTTTCTGGAAAGAATAATTCTGACACTTCCTTTTTGATATCTAATATTATAAACATACGCCTTTAAATAATCACCTGCTTTATAAAACTCATTATCAACCTGTTCCTCAGAAGGTAATAATGCTTCTGTGAAGCCAATATCAACTATATATCCACTACTTTCTACTCTTTTTACCATACCAGATATTATTTGTCCTTTCTGTTTTTCATAATCTAATTTTGTCTTTTCAGTTTCAGATTCTCTCAGTTTATTTATAATAGCTTGTCTAGCTGACTGAATAGTTTTTCTGCCAAATTCAGAAATAGGAATTTCTATGGGTATTAAGTCATCAACTTGTGATGTCAATACAATCTTTTTTGCATTAGTAAGAGTTATCTCATCAAAATTATTGGGAACCTCATCAACTACTTTTGCTAATAATTTTACAACAACTTCATTCTTCTCAAAATCTATTTCAACTGATATTGCATTCTCTTTCATTAACTTCTTTGATAGAGTTGACTCCAAGCTTTCTTTAATAATTGAAGAAATCTTATCTCTATCTATCTGCTTAATCCTTGCAAATTCATCAATAATTGAAATCAAATTAAAAGCCATAATCAAATCACTCCTAATTTTTTCTCATACTTTTCTTTATGATTTAGAAAGCCATTTATAAACTGTTTTCGCTTTTTTAATTTGAGCAAAATTAATGTGTGTACTGTCTTCATTATCAATCTTAACAGAAATAACATTATTGTCTATGGATTTCAAAATGCCATTTGCTGTCTTTACTTTTCCTTCTTCATTAACATACTGAACTTTTACAACCCTTCCAATAGCGCCTAAAAAGTGTTGTGTGGTTTTTAGTAATCTATTTAAACCTGGAGATGATACTTCTAAAGTATAACGAGTATCAAATATATCTCTCATATCTAACTCATCTCCTAATTTTTGGCTAACTCTCTGGCAATCATCTAATGTTACACCACCTTGCTTTGTGATATACACTATAACCAAATGATTATTTCGTGTTCCTTTCAGCTGCCAATCATAGATTTGGAAGCCCATTTTTTGGGAAACTTTAATAATTATCTCATTTAACTTTTTATCTATATCCATCATATTTCAATTTTGATACAAAAAACGCTCCGATTCATCGGAGCTGACCCGCTCTAAATTTTTTACTAAAAAAATGAATATTTAATTATTTGTCAATATTATTAATCGTATCATATTTTAACTAATTAATTTTATCATTAAAAAAACGGTATATTAATAATTACCGTCTATAATATGAAGTGATTTTTATTATTACTTAAACTAAAAAATCATTACATTAAATTTGATATAACTAGTATAAAGTTTCCAAAATAACATATCAATAAAACTGTCATTCTGAGCGTAAGCGAAGAATCTCTAACCAACAATTAATACTTGAGATTCTTCACTTCGCTTCACTTCGTTCAGAATGACACGTTATTTTGGAAACGCTATACTAGAACTTATCTCATTAGAATCATCTTCTTCGTTGAAGTATATTTATCTGCTTTTAGCTTATAGAAATAAAGTCCATCTGGCAAATATTTGCCATTTTCATCTTTTCCATCCCAGACAATATTCGGAATTCGGGATTCGGAATTCGGGATTCGGAAAGTTTTTACTATTTGACCTTTGATGTTATAAATAGAAATTTCAACATCAGATGGTTTTAATAACGAATATGAAATTGTTGTGTATTCTGCTTTGGAAACATCAAATGGATTAGGAAAATTCTGAAGCAATGATAAAGAAGTCTGTTCGTTTTCTTGCTCATCTATACCTATTTCCTCATAAGCATATAATTCCGCTGAACCATATACATTTTGAAGATTGTTAAGATGACGATTATTGGCAAAAACGCAATACCAATCATTATCTGAAGGAATATCAAAACTTACTGTTTCTTCTTGAGTATCAGCAAATAGGTTAAAACATTCAAACGGCATATCAACCATATACCATATAAAGTTCATCTCATCTGTCATAAAATAATCAATAATACCATCACTTTCACTTTTATAAAGCTGTGAGAAATCATTAACATCATCCATCAAGATTCTCCCACTTACAATTTGCGATGGGACCGTGAAATCAATTTCAAGCCGATAATCATCCACATCATCTTCAGGAACATCAACACTGAGCCAATCTAATGAGGGCATAGTTCCAGATACGGATAAGGAATAAGTATAATTTTGTCCATTTACTGCATAATTAACTATTGATACCACATAGTTAGGTTCTACAGGATAACTACCAATATCAGTATCAACTCTTGCATAATAATGTCTTCCTTCCCCGACAGTGAAGCAAAATTTTCCTTCGTTATCTGTAAGACCATAATTATCATAATAAATATATTCACCAGATTGCACGGCTAACATTATTTCAGCACCATCAATTGGATTCCCTTGACTATCAAGAGCATAAATAGTAATAGTAGCACTACCTTCAGAATAAGTATCAGTTACAGATGAAAGCCAGCCATCGCTTCTTATTTCAAACACAGAGCCAAAACTCCAGCCCCATCCATTTTCATAAGTAAGAGGAGTGTCTAACATATTATTTACAGGTTCCCAGGAAACCCACCTTTGTTCCCAAAATTCATTCCAGGTATGGTCATGAGAAATTGCAAGAATGCTTGTGCAAGGTATAAGTGCGGCTTTGGCAGCAGCTGCTGTTAAATCTGCATGTTCACCACATCTACCAATATGCTTTCGTAAAATTCTTACGGGCTGGTGAGGTCTTTCATAATTAGATGTAAATTCCATACAATCATTTATCCAGTTTGTTACAACTGCTGATGCATGAGTTTGGCTCGGGTCTACATTTTGGACACCATTCCATACAATTTCACAATTTTCCAGCATATCTTTTAAAATAGGATACCCAGCATCTGCATAATTAAAGAGATAGTTTCGCCAGAAAACACCATCAGGTGGGTCAGCAATATTATTGTTATGTGTAGTATTGTTTTCTATGATATCAGGGTCAATATATGCAGGAATTTCATCTGTAATTTTTGGATGGACAATATACCAGTAATAAATCTCTTTAGGAACTTCAACCTGAACTGTATCCCCAGTTTCATTCTCTTTCCAATATTTTATTGTTGAATAATAGTTCTCATCGGTTGTTGATGTGCCATAATCCACAACCTCCACATAATTTAAATACTGGTCATTTTCATAGATAAGTTCCGCATTTTCCTTTAGCAAATCTGGTGAACCATATCCTGATAAGAGATATTCTGGCGAGGAATGTGCGATAGAAAACACAACCTCGTCTATATATGGGTCTTCGGTAGTGATAATAGCATTTGCCCATAAATCCTGACATATATTATACATTCGTAAGAAGACATTACGCAAATCATTTCTGAGCCATTGTGGGGACTTTTCTAAAGCCTGATAAGATGCATCTGTTAATGGATTTTCATAATATGTAGGATAAATCTTTAATGAATCAAACTCATTATCAAAATAGATGGAAAGGTTCTTTCCTGGTTCTACATATCGGTTAATTTCAATAGAATCTATAAGATTCCATTCTTCTCTTGGAATTTCAGGAATAGAAGGAATTTCTTCTGGTTTCGGAGGTTGGTATGGAGCTGCTTCTCCAACACAAATAAAACCATCCGGGTAAATCTGTTTATGAGTACAACTCCGTATTTCCTCACCAATAAGTATTGTTGGTATTTGTAGCATAACTAATAATGATACAAATAAAGTAACTTTTGTTTTCATACGAGCTCCTTTCTAATTGCTTTTTTTATGGGTTCTACAAAATAATGAATCACATAATGGTGTCATTCTGAACGAAGTGAAGAATCTCTATGTATTTATTATGCAGTAAGTTATGAGATTCTTCGTTACACTCAGAATGACAATTCAAAGTAGAGATTTAGTGAAATACTCAATTTTGCAGAACTCATATTTCTTTTTAAAATGTAGTTTAAAAATTAAATATTTTTTTGTCAACGATTTTGTTATTATTAACTTTGATATCTCAAAATTTATCTGAAAATCCCTTATACTTTATTTTGATTTGGTATAATGAATGATAACAAAAAAGCCTATCCATCCGCTAGCTCCGAGACGGAGTCCCCGACTATGTCGGGGTCTGGCAGACAGATAGGCTTATAATTTTCAGTTTGAAATTCTTATCTCATCAGAATCATTTTCCTAATGAATGTTATATTATCAGC
>JACNFI010000150.1 GCA_014384665.1 Candidatus Cloacimonadota bacterium | reverse complement strand
TCTGCATCAATCAATTGGCTACCATCACCATTGTATAAACCGTAACCAATATTATAATATATATCATTAGAGTCAATGAGAGGAAAGGATCCATTCCCGCAGCAAATTCCATCGGTGTTTTCAGTTATAGTATTATGGCTGATTAATGGACTAGCACTACGAGCACAACAGATACCACCACCGTTACCAGAGGAATTACCACTTATCATGTTACCAGTAATTGGTGGACTGCTCTCCCAGCAACAAATACCACCACCACGATAAGGAGCAGAATTACCGCTTATTGTATTACCGGTGATTGTTGCGCTAGCGCTGCAGCCAATACTAATACCACCTCCACGGTCAGCGGAATTGTCGGTTATTGTATTGTTGATAATTGTTGGATTGGAACCCCAGTTTGAACGAATACCTCCACCCACCCAACTATTGTTACTGCTTATCGTATTACCCGTGATTGTTGGACTGGTATTGCTATATGAGCAATAAATGCCACCACCATAGTCACCACTTGAATTGTTGACTATCGTGTTACCAGTGATTGTTGGACTGCTCTCATGGCAACAAATACCACCACCATGATTAGAGGAATTACCGCTTATCGTGTTGTTAGTGATTGTCGGACTGCACCCATAGAAATGAATGCCACCACCGTCATAAGCATTTCCATTCCGAATAGTAAATCCATTAATTAAAGTAGTAGCAACTACACCCGTAGATATCGTTATCACCCTTCCAGTTCCACCTCCATCTATTATTGTTGTATCGGGTCCAGATTCACTTATCAGGTTTATACCTTGTGTGTTTGGCCAGCTAAGGTTCTCGTAATATGTGCCTGGTGCCACAAGCACTGTATCGCCAATAAGGCATAAATTCAGTGCTGTCTGTATGGAATTTAGTGTAGAATCTGGGTGTACATACCAGACAGTGGCGTCCAGTTCAGCCACACTAAATAACCCTATTCCTATGCATAATGCCAAAGCTATAAATCTTTTCATCATAATCTCCTTTCTTGAATATTAATAGACAAGGTGACAAGGTGACAAGGTGAAAATCATCGTGCTCTCTCTTTCTCCTTGTCTCGCCTTCTCCCTGTCTCCGCCTGCCCCGTTAAATGCGACCTGCAAAGAGCTATTTAATCGGGGTGTCTCCAAGTCTCCTTGTCTTAATTATTTCAATATAACACATTTCTTGGTATCAATAAAATCACCAGCAGTAATACGGTAAAGATATATACCTGATGGTAGATATTTACCTCGTTCATCTTTCCCATCCCAGATAATACTTGTCATTGGACATTTGTCATTGGTCATTTGTATTAGTGTTTTTACAAGCTGTCCTCTTATGTTATAAATATTTATCAGTGGTAATCCGTGTAAATCTGTGGCTGAAAAAGAAATAGTGGTTGAAGTGGAGAAAGGATTAGGATAGTTCTGTCTCAAAGCAAATTGAGGAATTTGTTCTGCCATATCCTCCACACCAACTTGTGGTAGGTAGTTGACAGCCACTGGTATTAAATAATTACCATAGTCAGGAGATGGTTGTGTGAGGTTATTAAATCTATTTGTAGGATTATAATCTCCAAAGTAGTTGCCTAAACAAAACCACATATAAAATGCAGGTGAAACAATACAAACATAAACCTCAACATCGGATTCGTATATGATGATGTTCTCTTCGGATAGGTCAAAATGCTGGTATCCTGTCCCACCAGTTGTCTGGCGATAGCCAGACCAGATCACATCACCGGGCTCAAATATATCCGGATTTTCAGGATTGGCATCTTCCATCACTATAACCTGAATCCAGGTAGCTTGTGCACCCCAGAAGCAAGGCATTACCTCCATAAGTTTACAGGGATAAGCCTGTGGAGTTACTCTCACGATAAGATTTGCATCATAACTCGCACACACTGCAACACATGCCATATCAAAGTCGTATCTAATGGTATCGTTAAGAGATGCAGTTACTGTAACAATTAAGGTATCGTTTGAAGGATACATATCTTCTTCAAGCTGGGTATAGAAAGTTATATCGTATACACTGTTTTCACCCCCTACATCCCAGGGGGCAAAGGTGATAGGAATAGTTGATTGAGGGTTAATGGTAACTGGAAATGGAAAGGTAGAGGTATAGATATTACACCCACTTGAATCAATCACACAGGTAACACCAAATGTTTCAATACTCTGCCCTGCATTTTCAATAAATATACGCGGTATAATGGAATGTTCTGCTGGCACGGTATATCTATGAGGTATGTCAACTGATTTCACCAGCACATCATGCTCCAGAGCTACACCCTCTACGACAATACGCATCATATAATTACCTTCTGTGAATTGATGATAATCACCATCATAATAATAACTCATGCCAAAAACTGAGTTATTATCAATACATAGTTTCCTTTCTTCAATGTCAGGTGGATATTTATATTCAAGCCATAAGGGTCCGGGTATGTCTATTATCCCATCACCATTAACTGTAAAGCCTACCCACTTAACATGATGGTATTGTCTATCCTTATCACAGGACCACGAATAGCTTGCAGTTAAAAGAGTTTCTGTAGTATCTGGAAGTCCTGAACCATTATCCGGGAATAGCACTACTTCCTGATTATAACGAAAACAGGTGGCAATATTAATCTTTGTTACTTTATAAGGGAGTTCAAAATACTGTGGAAACTTTACATAATATTTTACATCAGCGCTAGCCCATTCATCCCATAACTTATCATCATAACCAAGATCCATATTTATAGTGTCTCTTTCCAGTGAACGGTGATTAGCGTGGTGGTCAATTAATGTATTGCCATTAAAGAGTCGTTTGGCATCTGCTAATACTAACCCATTACGACCTATCCCATTATTTGTTTTTACAGGTAGCTTTACAGAATAGTTAACTTCGGTACTGGATTCACATATTATTTCATCTGTAATTGTTGCATTAAGAGTAATACCTATTACAAGGAGAAAAATTCCTCGCCATATTTTTTTACGATTCCAGAACATCATAATTTCCTTTTTCTTGACCCCGTGTAATAGCTCGGGGGGTGTAATATAAAGCACTTCGCTATTATATTCTCCGAAGCGTTTTATATTACACGAGGTTGACATAATGAAAGGCTTTTACAAAAATAAATAATAATGGCATAAATGAGAAGTAATTCCTTCATTTTTGTTATTTCTTTCACTGTGCCGTATTAGGCTGTTAGCAAACCCGTCAAAGTTATATGCTAACAGCCTCTTTTTTTATAATATTTTCTCTTTTGGGGGTGTAATAAAATAACATATTCACACCTATTACATAAGTAATTGTCTAATGGAAAAAGGTGAAAAACAAATATAAAACTTATTATATTACACCCCCTTAATCTTATATTCTTCAAAGGTCATTGCTTCTTTCCAGATAGTTTCAAATATATACTTATGAGCTTTTGCATAGTTGGGATGATTTATAATCATAGTAGTTATGCTGGGTTGTAAAGAAATTGGATCATTTAAAGAGAGCATTGTTATCTTTTCATCAATTATCGCTAATTTCATCGATAATTCTTTAACTATTCGCACCTCTTCATTATTAGAAATAAAACCAGATATCCTTTTTATAAATTCTTTTTTTTCAGATTCAGATGTAATACCCTTATATTCACAGATATCCCTTAGTGTTATCTGTCTCCTATCCGTCTTAGTTTTAATAAGTCTTTTTTCTTCTTCTTCTTTCTTATAAGTGGAAATAGCATAAGGTGGTTTTATAAAAACAAGGATTTCTTTTTTTGCATTCTTTAGAATATTCAGCCATTTCTTTCCAACCTGCTCTTTGTTTTTCACAATTTCAATATACTCTAAAGGATCATCTTCACCTTTCCTCTTTTCATACAGGGGCGAAAGAATCTTCAATATCTGGTTGGTCATATTTTCTTTTGCGGCCAAATCTTCTTTATATTCCATTAGTAATTTATCCATAGCATATTCAGGTTTCACTGCTTCATATTTTTTAAACCGTCCAATTTTTCTTTCGGCGCACAGCCCTTTACTAATTAATAGATACAATACCTCATAAACCTTGGTCCTTGGAATATTTACAAGTTGTTGTATTTCAGAGGCAGTAAAGTCCTTTTTGTTAAAGAGAGCGATATATACCTTTGCCTCACGTGGAGATAATCCAAAATCAATTATAAGTTTTTCTGTTTCTTTTAAATTGAACATTTTTATTACCCTTTTTATAGGTAATTTTTAATTACCTATTATTTAGGTGCAAAAAAATTCTTCAAAAATAACTTGTCAAGAAAAATCTTATTTTTTTTTAATTTTTTTAAGATAGCCTTATGATAATGTCCCTAAATACTTTATTTAAGGGATTGTAGCCAAAATTATTTTTAATTAAAAATCTTTAAAAGTTTTTTTTATACCTATTTTTTTGTTTTTAATTTTAGTTTAGAGGTGTAATAATTTAACCTCGTTTAATTAAAGAAAGAGGGTTAAACCCATTTTTCCCTTTTTATCTTTGCTAATATATCAATAGATAAAAATCACAGATTCTTTGTTTTGTTTTTTACAATACTGTGAGATGGGATACCATCACTTTTGTACAAAAGAATCCATCGTTGGTGTGAAATGATTTGCA
>JACNFI010000149.1 GCA_014384665.1 Candidatus Cloacimonadota bacterium | reverse complement strand
GAGGACTGTTCCCATAACCAACTGTGCCTGTGGGACTTATAACGCGACACTAGTGTAATATGATATATATTGAAAAATTGATATTTAAATTTATTGTGGATATATACCTTACCACAATTGTTTCAGATATAACAGGATAAGAGTAACTTAACAATGGGCAAACATGAAAAATTATTATTTCAAATCTTAAGCGGTACTTCGGACAAAAATATTGCATTTAAGGATTTATGCAACTTATTGAAGAGACTTGTTTTGATGAGCGTATTCGCGGGAGTCATCACATTTTTAGAAAAGATGGAATCATTGAAAAAATAAATCTTCAAGAAGATAGCAATAAAGCAAAAGCCTATCAAGTTAGGCAAGTCAGAAATATAATTACAAGATATAATCTTGGCGGAGGGTTAAATGTATAAGTACGAGGTAATTATTTACTGGGATAATATAGATAACATTTATATAGCTGATGTTCCTGAATTGCCAGGGTGTTCTGCTCACGGAAAAACTTATAATGAAGCATTAGGAAATGTGGAAGAAGCAATTCAGTTATGGCTTGATACCTCAAAGGAGTTTGGAGATACAATCCCTGAACCAAAAGGATACCGTTTAATGTATGCATAAGCAAGCCTTCTAACAATCCAATCCGTCAGCTGACGGACAAAAACGCCTGTCGGTCGTCCCGATAATCCCCGATTTAATCGGGGACGGGACACCTCATTAAATAGAAAGATATTTAACCCTGGTGGAATAGGAAGAAATTTCACATGGCAGGCTGGGCAGGCAAAGGGGAATGAAAATTGAGGGACAGAATGCACAGATCCCAATTGTTCCCAACAGGATTTGTAATCCTGTTTTTAAAACACCATTACAAATGGTGTTAGGATCATTGCAATGTACTTGTAATTCGTAATTTTACATTTACATTTGTGCCTTTGTGGCGAAAGCGATTTTCAAGGGAATTGAGTGATAAGATTGGGAAAATGAAGCATTAAGAATTTTATTAAAGATTTGACAAACATTTTTTTAGGAATTCTTTTTTGTGTTGTAAACAAGGTGATATTTCTGGAATGTTAATTTAAAGATAGGTTATTTATTTTCAGGTATGTTAAGTTAATAGATAGGCAAATAATAATGAGTCATATACTGCGGATTGCAGTCTAATATATGTTAGGCGAAAAAAATGAAAAATATTCAAATCACATTACCCTCAACTGTAAGACAATTTATGGATGGGTTAATTAGTCACGAAAAAGTAGAAAAAATAATATTATTTGGATCACGAGCAGTAAAAGATAATGACGAAAGAGCTGATGTTGATATAGCAGTTTCTGGGCGGCGACTTATTAAACGAGATATAATTAGATTGCGCGATAAAGCATATCATGCACGTTCTTTATACTGGATATGTCTTGTGCATCTCGAATCAACACCAGCACCTTTGAAAAACCGTATCATAAAACAAGGAGTAATGTTGTATGAGCATACGTAAATTAAAGGATAGTCTTACTAATCTTGAAAAAGCTACAATTAAATTAGAAGATGCTATAAAAATCCCTAAAGATCGTGAACTAGTAGTGGAAGGGACAATCCAACGATTTGAAGTTGGTATAGAATTGATGTGGAAAACACTAAAACGTGCTCTTGAATATGAAGGCATTCACCCTAAAACTCCACGTGAGTCTCTGAAAGAATCATTTCGAATTGGCTGGCTTCATGATGAAGATATTTGGTTAAATATGCTTGACCAACGTAATACAACATCACACGTTTATCTTCATGAGGAACTTGCTGAAAATAACTATGACGATATAAAAAAGGTAACTCCTATTTTGCGCGCAGTATTGAATTTATTGATAAATAGATATTCTGAAGAAGCTGCCTAACAATTCGCTTCAGCGGATTTTTTCCGCAGCTTCGCTGCTCCAAAAACCGCTGAGCTCAAACGTTAGGCTGATAAAATCTTGAAAGGATTAATATCATGAAAACATTTCTAATAATAGTCTTCACATTATTAATAATTGGGTGTCAACAAAATGACAAATATCAGATTGTTACAGCAGAAACAAAGATATTTAGACTTAATAAAAACACCGGTGAGATAGTTGTAATAAGCAAGGATGGTATTCAAAAATATGATGATAAATATTTAGAACAAGATTCTGAGCTAAATCAATTGCGCAAAGATGAAGAAAGATTTTTTCCAGAATCATCAAAAGAGATGTGGTCAACATTATCATATAAATGGAGAAATAATAAAATTTTATTTAAATATAAATTTGGACCTTATTCAGAAATATTACATAAAAAATTTGATGAAGGAATTAATTCGGTAACTCTCATTTTTGATGATGAAGATGGATTCGAAATAGCTTCTACTAAAATCATGTTAAGTTCACTGACAAGAGTAGTAGGCGATGATGGTAACCCAGAGTATTGGTCATATGAAGATTATGTCAAATGTTCTAAAGACGATTACCTATTAATTAAAGACTGGTCTCTTCCCTGGATATTTACTAAAAGTTTGAAATCTAGCATTCGAGGAGTTGCAAAAGAACTTAGTAAGAAATATCGTATAAACTTAGATAAGATTAAAAACTTAATTAAAAATGAAATCATACTTGGAAAAATTGATGGGGATAATCTATTTATAAAATCTAGAACAGGTTATATGCCCCTTGAAAAAAAACTAGTTCCTTATATTATAAAAAATGCAGAAGAATTTGGAATGTTACAAAGGCAAGCTCTTACATCACCAACGGATACTACAGAGAATCAATGAGTAGGTAATTATGGTATTATCAGCCTAACAAAGTGATTCAAGCGGGCTGCTAAGTAGATTGCTTTAAAAGAATTTATAAATTTCAACGCAACCGCTTAATCGAAGCACATTAGGCATATTATAAAAACCTATGAATCAAATTCGAGGAATGGATTTAAAAATGGTATTACCCGAAAAAGATTACTTTAACGTTTCGGAAGTAGCGGAGCGGTGGAATTGCTCTGAAGATAAGATTTATCACTATTTCGAGAAACGCATTTTATACCCCTCTATCAGCTTTAAAGACATTACAGGAGAGCTGTGGGAAGGAAATGAACCGGGAAATGAAGGTAATGGAAGGTTGCTTCAAGAGAGATTTGTCTTAAACGAACTAGCATATGTTTGGGATTATAACAAGCTAAACCGTACTATATCCGATGATGAACCTGTAATTAATTTAAACAATGCTATATTAGTTTTTGAAGTACTGAAGCCAGACAAGTGGTTTAAAGTAGTTCCATATAACATCGGTGCTTTTGTGTTTGATGATGAAAATTTTTTACTTTCAAGGGAAGAAATAAATAAATTTGAGAAGAAATATGAGATTTCTCCTGAATTTGTTAACAATAGTGGTAAAAGCGCTTTTGAAGTTAATATTCCCGCAAGTGGAAGTTCAAGTCAAGCAGTGAGTATAATAAATGGTAAGTCTATTTGGAAGGAAATTGAAAATGAGTTCGATATGACTAAAAGGTCCTTTGCAAAGAAAATAAATTTTATAAAAGATAATTACATGAGGAAAATTATCTTTCGGGATGTCGAACATTCTTTTTGGTTGGCATACACTGGTTATGCTAAACCCGCGATAATCTTAGCAGGTGGTGTAATAGAAGAATTGCTTAGAATGTACATTTCGTCGAAGGGATTAAAGCCGTCTCAAACAACCTTCGACAGCTACATAAAGACATGCGAAAATAACAATTTACTTAAAAAAGGTATATCACAGTTGTCAGATTCAGTTAGACACTTTAGAAATTTAGTCCATTTAGAAAATGAGGGTGGCAAAAAATATCGAATTTCAAAAGCAACTTCAAAGGGTGCAGTTTCCTCTATTTTCACGTTAATTAACAACTTTTAGATCGCTTTGCCTAACAAAACAAATTAACCTGACGCTTACAGCGCAGGTTATTTGTGCCGTTAGCCAGCCTTAATATCACTCACCGATTTCATCACCTCCCCAATCGTATAAAGCGACCCAGTCACACAAATCAAATCATCTTTGTCAGCCATTTTTTTTGCTTTTGCAACCGCTAAATTTATATCATTTTCTAAAATATAATCTTTTTTATATTTTTCTACTTCCTTTGATAAAATCTCAGTTTCTGCAGCTCTATGGTAATGCGATTTACAAATAACAAAAAGGTCAACGATCTCAGAAAGTTGCTTTATCATACTGTTGAAATCTTTATCATATAAAACTCCAATAACAGCAATTAATTTTTTGTATTTATAAATATGTTTCAGATTATAAACTAAAGATTTTATCCCATCTGGATTATGAGCACCATCAATAATTATTTTTGGATTATCGCAAATCTTTTGTAATCGACCATTCCAAATAATATTATTTAATCCCTGTCTTACCTTTTCTTCCTGAAGTGTTATTTCATCATTTTGAAAAAGTTCGGCTATTATTAGGATAGAGAGTGCAGTATTATCTATCTGGTGTCTTCCAACAAGGTTGCATTTAATGTTTTTATAACTGATATTAAACTTTGGAATATCTATATCATGCACTCCGCAATATTCATTAAGCCTTGTATTTGAGATTTTTACTTCTTTTTGGAAATCAACAATTGGACAGCCTTTTTTCTTT
>JACNFI010000148.1 GCA_014384665.1 Candidatus Cloacimonadota bacterium | reverse complement strand
TATCTTGAATTTCATGCTTATTGTTGTGGTTTTGCTACACCTTTGACATTTACCCAGTTTGATGTAGATGAAGTTAGTTATCTGGATAATGTGACTAATGGAAGTGTTATCTATGACATAATACCACCAGTTGCCTCTTTCACAGCAGATCCTACAGAAGGTTATTCACCATTGACTGTTGAATTTACTAACACATCAGATCCAGGCACCGGTTGTGATATAACATACTTATGGGATTTTGGAGATGGAGAAACATCTACTGAAGAGAATCCGATTCATGAGTATATGTACTCAGGTATATATGATGCAACATTAACTGTAGAAACTACTCATGGAATTGATACCTCAGATCCAACTACTATTAGAGTATGGTATTTTGATCCTGTCTGCCCTGATGGTAACCCATATCTACCTATGAATATCTTCATAAGTGGAGCTACATTTGAAGGTATAAACCTTGATGAGTGTTATGAGATTGGTATCTTTGATGGTGATATATGTGTCGGTGCAGTGGCTCTTGAAGGAGAGATTGAAGAACCTCTTCATGTTATAGCATGTGCGGATGATCCTACAACTGAGGAGATAGATGGATTTATTAATGGACATACAATTTATTATAGACTCTGGAATGAATGTGAAGATGAACTTATAGTATATGTTGATGTAGATTATGACCCTGAATATAATGATGTATTTACAAATCTTGGAACTGCTGTAGTATGGTTATACGGTTCTACAGGTATCCCGCAGGATATTGATTTATATTACGGATGGAACATAATGTCTTTCTACAACCGTCCTTATCCAATGGATATGTTAGATATTGTTAACCCATTGATAGCTCTTGATGTATTAGTCAAAGTTCAGGATGAAGCTGGTGGAACTATTGTATTCTTGCCCGGAGGATGGGTTAATACAATTGGTGATATGGCTGTTACTGAAGGATACTACATAAGACTTAATGATGATGCCCTGTTAAATACAATTGGTTCACCCGTGATGTTGCCATTTGATATTCCACTTCTTAATGGTTGGAATATTATGGGTTATCCTGTAACTGGACCACAAAATGCATTAGATGCAGTTCAGCCATTGATAGATGCTGGTGAATTAGTCAAAGTCCAATCTGAAACAGGTGATGCTATTATAAATATGCCCTGGGGCTGGATTAATACGATTGGTAATTTTGAACCTGGTGAAGGATATAATATTAAAGTTAATACTAATACATACTTAACTCTTAATGAACCTCTAATAGCATTATCTACTAGTGATATCTCTGATGAACATTCTGCAAGACAAGATGGTCATTTTACTCCAATACATATAGGTAATCCATATCTACCGATGAATATCTGCATTACTTCTGCTACAATTAATGATATCAATTTAGGTATAAGCGATGAGATATCTGTCTTTGATGGTGATATTTGTGTTGGCAGTAAAATATTAGCAGGTGAAATTGACCAATTCATATCTATAGCTGTATCCACTGATGACCCTATTACTGAAGAGATTGATGGATTCATAACAGGAAATCAAATTACATACAGAGTATGGGATTCAAGCGAACAGGTAGAATATACTGATGTTGAGGTTGTATATCTTCCAGACTACTTAAACGCATTCAAATCATTAGAAACTGCTGTAGCAGAAATCAAAGTCTATAGCATTGAAGCTACTCAACTTGGCGGTAATTATCCAAATCCATTTATGGCTGGAACTAAAATTAACTTCTCTCTTAGGGAAGCTGGAAATGTTACTATAGAAATATACAATATCTTAGGACAAAAGGTTAGAACATTAGTTGATGGTTACTACACAGTGAATAATCACTCTGAATACTGGAATGGACTTGATGATAATAACCAAAAAGTATCCAATGGTATTTATTTCTATAAGATGACTGCAGGAAATTATTCATCTATCAAGAAGATGATTATGATGAAGTAATCTATTTGAGAATTGCAGAGAAAGCTGGGGTTCTTCCCTGGCTTTCTCTTTTTTTTAATCAAAAACCTATTGGATTCCTTTTTTCTACTAATTACAACATATTTTAATTCTAGCAAATTTGGCTACGATGATTCTCAATTTACATACAAAATTTGACAATATTATCAATCCAATAAATTATTGGGTTATAAAGATAATATATTATGGAGTAATATAAATGAAGAAAGGTATTCATCCAAAATATCAAAAATGTATTGTAAAGTGTGCGTGTGGAAATACATTTGAAACACATTCCACTTCCCCAGAAATTCATGTAGAGATATGTTCAAAATGTCATCCATTTTATACAGGGAAAAAGAAATTAGTGGATAGTGCAGGTCGTATTGAACGTTTTAAGAAAAAATATAGTAAATTCATGAAATCATAAGAACTCTTCATTTATATCAATAAATGTATAGGGGAATATTATCATTGAGTAAAACATTACAATCAATTGAATATACTTCAAATTTCTTCTTAAAGGTTATAAGGTTATAAGGTTGGAAGGTTGGAAGGTTGAAAAGTTGAAAAGTTGAAAAGTTGGAAGGTTTGAAGGTTTGAAGGTTTGAAGGTTTGAAGGGAAAAATGATAATAGATCAAGTTAATATATTTCATTCGTCTTTAAGAAAATCAAGGTTAAATTAATCTCCAATTTCTTTTTATTTGTTCACCCCGTTAGATATTCATCTTGTTTGATTTTTCACTATTGTCCAATGCAAAATTATCTAGCGGGGTAAATTTGTCATTTGAAATTTAATTAGAAATTAGATATTCTTGCCCCGTTGGATAAATTTTTCTATCCAACGGGGTGAATAACTATTTATTCAGGTTCAATAAAAGTGGGACTTACTGAATAAATCATACCTTCCAACCTTCCAACTTTTCAACTTTTCAACTTTTCAACCTTCCAACCTTCCAACCTTCCAACCTTCCAACTTTCCAACCTTCCAACCTAAATAAGGATTATATGAAGAATAAACCAGAATTAGCAATTGGGGGTCAGGCTGTCATTGAAGGAGTAATGATGCGCAGTCAGAAGTTTATTGCCACTGCAATTCGTAAAAAGGATAATCATATTATTATTAAGAAAGAAGAATTTATCTCTATAACCAAGAAAAATAAGATTTTATGCTTGCCTATTATTAGGGGTTTTGTATCTCTTATTGAAATGCTTATTATTGGAGTTAAATCACTGAACTTTTCTGCAGAGGAAGCCATTAAAGATGAGGAAGATGAACCTAAAAAATCAGATAAGAAAAATAAAACAAAAGGGAAATATAGCAAATTATATCAAACTTTTTCATATATTATTGCATTTGGGCTTGCTTTTCTTTTCTTTATCTATCTTCCATATCAGATTGCTTATTGGTTAAATATTGAAAAAAATAGTTTTGGATTTAATCTTTTTGTGGGCATTGTTAGAATTATCTTTTTTGTAACTTATATTTTCGCAATAAGTTTATTAAAAGATATTAGAAGATTATTTGAATATCATGGAGCTGAACATAAAACCGTTTTCGCTTATGAAAGAAATCCAAATTTTGTTTTGAAAGATACAAAAAAATTTAAAACATTTCATCCAAGATGTGGAACAAGTTTTATTTTCATAGTCCTTATTATTGCTATTCTTGTATTTTCCATTTTTGATGGAATAATTTTTTCTATTCTTGGTTATATCATACCTCTACCACTCAGAATGCTTTTGCATATTTTACTGATACCTGTAATTTCTGGTTTATCTTATGAGATTCTGAAATTTTCAGGAAAAAATATAAATCACTGGCTGGTTAAAATTTTCTCTGCACCTGGATTGGCTTTGCAGAGAATTACAACAAAGGAACCAGATGACAATCAGTTAGAGGTGGCAATATGTGCGCTAAAAGCTGCCCTAGAAATGACAGTTGATTGCTCAAATGTTGAGTTTATAAATCAACCAACTCAAGAGTGAAATATGAAAATAGAGGTTAATAAAATATACAATGTGGATTGTGTTGTTGGAATGAAAAATATTCCTGAAAATACAGTTGATCTTGTAGTTACAGATCCACCTTTTGCCATAGATTTTAAAGCAAAAAGAAGTAACTATCATAGAACTGCTTCTAGGGTTCTTGAAGGGTATAATGAAATCCCCAAAGAAGAATATTATGATTTTACTGTTAAATGGATTAAAGAGGTTTATAGAATACTAAAAGAATCTGGGAGTATGTATGTTTTTTCTGGATGGAATAATCTAAAGGATATTTTAATAGCGATTAATGATACAGGTTTTATAACTGTAAATCATATTATTTGGAAATACCAATTTGGGGTTGTGACTAAAAGAAAATATGTAACTTCACATTATCATTGTCTTTATGTATGTAAAAATGATGAAAAAAGGAAATTTTTCCCATATTCCCGGTACAGCAAAGAATCTAAGAGCAAAGCTGGAAAAAGTTTACATTATGAGGATAAAGAAGATGTTTGGTTAATAAAAAGAGAATATTGGACTGGAGATCAAAAAACACCTACAAAATTACCAGCTTAAAGAAAGGAAATATGAATTATACAGATTGGGATTTTAAGTTTGCTAAACTTATTTTACATGAAATGGAAATCCGCAAAGAGATAGAGGATATTTTAAAAACTATAAATGTTAAATTAGGGAGAAAAGTAAGACCCTCTCCTTCAAAAGTTATTCAGCAGACATTTGCTGAAAATGGATGGCAAACAGAATATCAGGTAACAAAAAAATCATCTTATTTGAGATTTGACCTTTATAAAAACAAAGTGGCTATTGAAATACAACTTGCTGATCCGTCAGACTGTTATAATGATTATCTTAAATTTTTACTTGCGTATAATGTTGAAAGAATAGAAGTTGGTATAGAGATAGTTTATGATCGAACGGTAGAAGGTAAAAATCTTCCAAAGTTAGAGAAAGTAAAAAATGATCTTGATATTTATCGTAGAGTAATACCATGTCCAATATGGGTTATAGGACTGAAAGAAAAATAATGTTAGAAGGTGAAACTTATGTGGATAATTACGATAAAATCAAATAAAGGTCTATCTAATAGAGAAAAAGACTTTATAGCAGATTTAATAGATAATGATGCCCATAAAGTGAAAGGGAAATGTAGTTTCATATTACACGATATTTTAGAAGGTAAAAATTTTTGTGAAGCGATAATAGAGGACAGCAAACTTTCAATTATAAATATAGTTATGATGCTTAGAGACAATACTCCATACAATATTTCATATAGAAGTCTAAATATTTGAGAATCATTATTATGATTTTTGAATCCCAGCATGACAAAGCCGAGAATATCCTTGGGATTTCAAGGCTCATGCTATGAATACAAGCAGTCATCAAATTATTGTTAACGATAGTGAGGCAACAGCAAATGGAATTAAAGATTACGGTGCAGTTGGCTTAATTCTTGCTCTTGGGAAGGTCTTATATAACGATGAGGATAGGACATTCCAAAAATGGCATGAAGCATTGAAAGGCGGAAAATCAAAATATGAAATGGAAAGAATAAAGAGAGGTGCTTGGTCAAGAATAAGAAAGGTGTCATTTGATTTGCAACAAATATCATTTATAAAAATAACGGATGAAACATTAGTGAAATGTGGATCTTTTCAAACCAATTTTAGAAATGCGGGAGGACAACCAAGAAAAGAAAAAGTCCTTTTAGATCTTGAAAAAATTGATGAGGAATTAGCTTACTTTATTGAATTCTAATTAAATAATCTTACAATAAATTTCAAATCATGGAAATGAAAATTAAAATACAAAAAATTCAGAAAGAATATAACGAACTGAAAGAAAAACTGGCAGACCAGCAAATTATATCACAGTTGAAACTTTATAAACAACTCTCTGCAAGGTTCAAAGAACTCTGGGAAATTATTGAATGTTATAATGAATTAGAGCATACACAAATAACTTTTGAAGAAAATAAAAAGGTAATGAAAGACGAAACTGAGCCGGAACTCGTTCAACTATTTGAAGAAGAGAATCTTAAGTTGGAAAAGAAGGCAGAAGCGCTTCTCACTCACCTAAAATCTCTTTTAATTCCAAAAGACCCAAATGACAAAAAAAATGCTATTATGGAAATCCGAGCTGGAACTGGTGGAGATGAAGCATCGCTTTTTACAGCTGACCTTTTCAGAATGTATTCTCATTTCATTGAGAAAAAAGGATGGAAAATTGATGTAATGAACTCCAATTCTACTCTTATGGGTGGATTCAAAGAAATTTCATTTGAAGTTATTGGCAAAAATACTTATGGGACTCTAAAATATGAAAGTGGCGTCCATAGAGTGCAAAGAGTTCCAGAAACAGAATCAAGCGGTAGAATTCACACCTCTGCTGCATCAGTCGTTGTCCTGCCAGAAGCAGAGGAAATTGATTTTAAAATAAATGAAAATGATCTGAAAATAGATGTCTTTCACTCTTCTGGTCCTGGTGGACAAAGCGTAAACACAACTGACTCTGCTGTAAGAATTACTCATATTCCAACAAGTATTGTAGTAACCTGTCAGGATGAGAAATCACAGTTAAAAAATAAAGTAAAAGCAATGAAAGTCCTGCGGTCACGGTTGTTAGACATAGAGATTCAAAAACAGCAACAATCAATTGCAAACCAGAGAAAATTGATGGTCGGAACAGGTGATAGAAGCGCAAAAATCCGTACCTATAATTTCCCACAATCTCGTATAACTGACCACCGTATTAATTATACAACCCATAATCTGGAATCTGTAATGAATGGCAATCTTGACGCTCTAATTGAGTCTTTACATATTGAAATACAAAAAGAAATGGTAGCTGAAAATGATTAGTATTATTATCGTAGCGATTTTTTTTATTGGGTCTGCATTCTTTTCCGGTGCAGAAATTGGGCTAATCTCCTTGGATAGGCATAAACTTAAACATCAAGCATCAAAAGATAAAAAGAAAAAGCATATCTACGATTTCGTTACTAATCCTGATAAAGTTTTAGGAACAACATTAGTAGGAACAAATATCTCTACAGTAATTGTTTCTTCTGTATTTATTGCATATATTGTAAAAAAAGAGATTCTTTCTGAAGTTATTGCAACTCTTATTCTTTCGGGTGTACTTCTTGTTTTTGCTGAGATAATCCCCAAAATAATCCTTCGTAACAAAGCTGAATATACAATTCCCAAACTATTTTTTATTATCCGATTTTTTGCTTTTATCTTTTCTCCATTCATCTGGGTATTCAGCAGAATAAACTATAGCATTTTAAAATTATTCAATATTTCCAGAAACAATAACAACCAGCTTTTTACAAAAGCGGATTTATCATACTTATTAGGTGAAGCTAAAAAAAAGGGCGAATTTGGCAAAGATGAGCACGCCTTGATAGAAGAAGTGCTGGACTTCAGAGACCTTACCGTTAAAAACATTATGATTCCTCGTACCAATATAGTTGCAGTTAATATAGATAGCCCAATTAAAAAAGTCATACAACTTTCAAAAGAAGTTGGTTTCACTCGCTTCCCGGTCTATTCAAATGATATTGACCATATAGAAGGTATCTTAGTTATCCACGACCTACTTAATCCTTCAGATTTTACAGAACCAGCCAAAAAATTTATGCATGAAGCGTATTTTGTGCCTGATGTTATGAAGGCAACAACTTTACTAAAAAAAATGCAACAAAGAAAAACTCCGCTGGCAATCGTTGTTGACGAATATGGAGGTACAGCAGGTCTTATATCTGTTGAAGATTTATTAGAAGAACTTGTTGGAGAAATTGAAGATGAATATGATGCAGAAGAGCAAGATATTTATAAAATAAATGAAAATACATATATGATTGATGGAGAGGTAGAAATTCAACGTTTGATTGAAGATTATAATATAGATTTAGAAGAAGGTGACTATGAAACCATTGCTGGATTTCTGATATCTAAGCTTGAGAGAATCCCAAGATATAATGAAAAGTTGACATTAAAAAATTGTGAATTTATTATCAAACAGGTCTCTGCAAAAAAAATTGGGAAAATCTTAATCAAAATTTTACCTAAAGACGAAAACAAATCATAATTAGACACTTAGGCTCTTATCGGCTCAACATCGACAAAATGTTGTCGATATGATTAGGCACTTAAAAAATGAAACTTACCAACAAGTTGTCGTGAAATTTTTCAATTAAATGACAAATATCAAATTTCTAATATCTAATAAAATTTCAAATATCAAATACCAAATATAAAAGGATTAGTCTTCTGATATTTTTTTTTGATATGATTTGACATTGTGGCTTTGTCATTTTATTTGACATTATGAATTTAGATTTAGAAATTTATCCCACCCGAAGGGTGGTCTTTTTTCTATGCTGTCATAGAAAAAAAATAGTATCTTATCAATAAAATTCGTGTCCGTCTAGGCGCCGAGACCGATAATTTTTGGCAAGAAATTTTTATTCCATCTGGAAACCCTTTTATAAAAGCTATTTATCCGAAGGATCTCCGCCTGAGGCGGATCTGTCCTCCAGAGGAGGATCTGCCTTTGGCATGACCTCTGGCATGAAGCGTGCCATTAAAAATGAAAAAAGGCATCTTATATCTTGTTGCTACACCAATTGGCAATCTGGAAGACATAACCTTCCGAGCAGTAAGAATTCTAAAAGAAGTAGATTTAATCGCAGCGGAAGATACACGGAAATCCGGAAAACTTCTTAAACATTATTCAATTAAAACCAAGACAATAAGTTATCATAAATTCAATGAAAAACAAAGAACTGAATATCTAATTGATAAGTTGAAATCAGGCAAAAGCATTGCAGTGATTTCTGATGCTGGAACCCCAAGCATTTCTGACCCATCAGAAGTTATTGTTAAAGAATGTATCAAAAATGAAATTCTAATTATCCCAATTCCAGGACCTTCTGCAGTTATTACCGCACTCTCTGCATCTGGTCTTTCAACTAATTCATTCTCTTTCTGGGGATTTGTTCCAAAAACAAAAAGCAAACAAGTTGAATTTCTACAAAATCTTATTTCAAGAACAGAAACTATGATTTTCTATGAGTCGCCAAAAAGAGTAAAACAAACTTTGCAAACTTTCTTAGATATTTTTGGCAATCGTCAAATTGTAGTTTCAAAAGAGCTTACGAAAATTTATGAGACATTTTTCCGGGGAACTATTAAAGAAGTATTATCCAAATTAGATGAAACAAATCTAAAAGGTGAATTTGTAATTTTACTTGAAGGTGCAAAAGAAAGAGAAATCTCTGATTCTAAAATTGAGAAATTGTTAAGAGAAAAAATTGCTAGTGGGCTTTCTAAAAGTGAAGCAGTGAAGAAAGTTTCTAAAAAATTTAACATTAAAAAGAATCGTGTTTATCAGGTTTCTTTGAGGATATAAAATATGGATGGAAAAACACACCCCGACAACTAAAGTTGCCACCCCTCTCAAGAGGGGATTATTTTCAAAAACATGAATTAGTATGGATTTTATTATAATTGTCTTCTAAAAAGATTGTTCTCCGATTTATCGGAGAGGGTATATAAATAGCCGATAAAGCATGCCGAGTAAATATGGAAGATTCAGATAAATTTGTTGACAAGACTATTTAATCCCAAAAGCTAAAATTATGAAAGAAAATACAAAGAAACTTATCTCTGATTTAATTAACCGCTTCCACAGAAATAAAGAGATATACAAAAATCCAAAATATAATGAAACACAACTGCGGAGAGAATTCCTTGACCCATTCTTTTCTGCACTTGGCTGGGATGTTGCAAACAAGCAGGGATTTGCTGAACAATATAAAGAAGTTGTCCACGAAGATTCTGTTAAAATCAGTGGAACTACAAAAGCACCCGATTATTCGTTTCGAATAGGAGGAGTGCGTAAATTCTTTGTTGAAGCCAAAAAACCAGCAGTTGATATAAAATACGACATTCATCCTTCATACCAACTTCGCAGATATGCCTGGAGTGCAAAACTACCAATTTCTATTCTTACAGATTTTGAAGAATTCTCTGTTTACGATTGCAGGATAAAACCAAACCAAAAGGATAACGCAAGCATAGCTCGTATTTATTATCAAACTTATGATAAATATCTTCAAAATTTGGATTTTATTTATAACACCTTTTCCAAAGAATCAATATTAAAAGGAAGTTTTGACAAATACATCTCCACTGCAACAAAGAAAAAAGGAACTTCAGAGGTTGATAAAGAATTCCTCAAAGAGATTGAAAGATGGCGTGATGCACTTGCTCGTAATATCGCTTTGAGAAATAAAGTCCTTTCCATTTTTGAATTAAATTTTGTCGTGCAGCTCACAATTGATAGAATTATTTTCTTAAGAATTGCAGAGGATAGAGGTGTTGAAGACTATCGAAATTTATACAAACTTGCAGAGAAAAAGGAGATTTATAAAAATCTTTTCAACATCTTCAGGATTGCTGATGATAGATATAATAGTGGAATTTTTAATTTTCAGAAAGACAAAATTTCTCCCAATATCTATATTGATGACAAAGTGCTAAAATCCATTTTATTGCACCTTTATTATCCAGAAAGTCCGTATGAGTTTTCTGTTCTTCCTGCAGATATTCTCGGCAATATTTATGAGCAATTTCTTGGCAAGACCATTCGGTTGACACCTTCACATCAGGCAAAAATTGAGGAAAAGCCAGAAGTTCGCAAAGCAGGTGGTGTGTATTATACACCAAAATACATTGTTGATTATATTGTAAAAAATACGATTGGCGAAAAGATAAAAGGAAAAACACCACGACAAATCTCGAAAATTACAATCTGTGACCCTGCTTGCGGTTCAGGAAGTTTCCTTATTCAAGCATATCAATATTTGTTAGATTATCATCTTGAATATTATCAAAAAGCCTCTGAAAAATACAAAAATAAAATCATCCAGATTGGGGAAAACACTTTTCAACTTACTACAAAAGAGAAAAAACGAATTTTGCTAAATAACATTTACGGCGTTGATATTGACATACAGGCAGTTGAAGTTACAAAACTCTCACTTTTGTTAAAAGTGCTTGAAGGTGAAAATAGAGAGACATTGAATCAGCAATTGAAACTCTTTAATGAAAGAGCATTGCCAAATTTGAGTAATAGTATAAAATGTGGAAATAGTTTGATTGGCACTGATTTTTATGATAATGTTGATATGTCTCTATTTGGAAATGATGAGATGAGAAAGATAAATGCGTTTGATTGGGAAAAAGAATTTCCGCAGGTTTTTTGCCACAGAGACACAGAGAACGCAGAGAAATATAATAAAAATAAAAAACTTTCTGAGTCCGTGGTGGACAGCGGTTTTAATGTATGGAGCGAACCGACTCCGTCGGTTCATGCTTCAACGAAGTTGAAGCACTCCAAAAATGGCTTTGATGTTGTGATTGGAAATCCGCCGTATGTTGAATTTAAGCAACTGGATAAATTTACTAAAAATGCTATTGAAAAATTTTATTTTTCTACAAAAGGAAAATATGATTTATTTATTCCTTTCATTGAGAAATCAATAAAACTATTAAGTACAAATGGGGTTTCATCATTTATTGTTCCGTCAATGTTTACAAAAAGGGATTTTGGGCAAAAGATTAGAGAGTTTATAACAAATAATGTAGATGTAAGTGAAATGGTATATTTTGCAGATTTCCAAGTTTTTACAAAAGTTACAAACTACCCATTAATATTTATATTTGAAAAAATCAAAAGAGATAAGTCTAAAATAAAAGTATTTCAGAATAATCTTAAATTAACACATTCTGAAGTCGAACAATATATCAATAATAATAAATGCGACACTAATTTTAGTTGGTATTATGTTGATTCAAATAGGTTTACAGACAAACCATGGAATTTATATTCTAATGAATCGCGAAATTTGAAATTGAAATTAGATAATCTACCGGATACAAAAAAATTAAAGGTAATAACTAAATATATTTTTGAGGGAATAGCAACAGGAAAGGATGAAGTATTTTTTGTAACAGTGAAAGAAATCGAAGATTTGAAATTAGAAGAAGAGATTGTTTTACCAATTTTCAGAGGAAGGGATATTCACAAATATTATTCAAAATGGTCAGGGACTTATGTCATCTACCCATATAACAAAATTACTAATAAAGTAATTCCTGAAAATAAACTAAAAGAACAGTATCCGAATGTTTATGAATATTTACAGAAGAATAGATATAAATTAAAAGGACGAAGATATTTTGAGAAATCAAATAAAATTTGGTATGAATTATGGTGTGAAAGGATATTTTCAAAATTTCAGAAAGAAAAAATAGTTTGTGCTGAAATATCACCAAAAAACAGATTTTATTTTGATATAAATAGATTTTTAGGAAACACAAAAACATTTAATATTGTCCTAAAAGAAAATTATCAAGATGAGTATTTATACATTTTAGGGATTTTAAATTCGAAATTAATGAATTTCTATCATAAAATGGTTTCTGTTCCAAAGGCTGGTGGTAATTATGAATATAAGACGCAGTTTCTGAATTTGTATCCAATAAGATTAATAGATTTTTCCAATCCATCAGAAAAACAAATCCACGACACACTTGTATCCCTTGTGAACCAGATGCTTTCAGCACAAGAGCAATTCCATTCTGCAAAAATTGAAAGTGATAGAAAAATTTACAAACAAAAGATAGACATTCTTGATAGGAAGATTGATAAATTGGTTTATGAATTGTATGATCTAACGGATGAAGAGAAAAAGATAGTAGAGGGGATGAAATAATATCTATCAAAACAATATTTAGGAATATCTAAATTATACTAACTAATGAGAGGATTTATGAATTTATTGTCATATTATGGGGACTATATTGCTTCATACAAAGGGAAAGGTGTTCTGACATTGAAAGATGGTGGGATATTTAAATGTAAATTTGAAACCGGCCAGTTAAGAAATGGGATAGTTTTGCTACTATGTGACTTTTTGGCACCATTTCCTAATTTATTATGTATTTCATCTGTAGAAAGGTTCGAAGGAATCACAAGTGAAGGATTTCAAGTTCTTGCCGATAATAAAATTACTTCAGTTAACTACTTACCCGATATACCCAATGACCGTTCAGAAGGGACTTGGGCAGCATTCTATGTTCGTGAGCTGTCCGTTCAGATGGCTAAAGACACTAAGGTTAAGAGCATACATTTTGGAATAACGAATTTTATGTTTACGGGCACTGAACCATCTCGGTTAGATAACTTTTCCTGCTTAATTCTACCTCTCAACCTTAAATGCACAAGTGATGCTATGAAACTTTGCATTATACCAGTAAGGGGGTACAATTGCATAATGAAGCGTGTTCAAACTCTGAAAAGCATAGATGTAACCTGTGAAGTAGTTTGCTATAACACTGGAAATGGCATTGCAGAGGATCTGAGAGAAGTCGTTGATAACCTTTGCTATCTTCTGTCAGTTACACGTGGTACAAAAATACAATGGATTTATTGCGATCTTTACAGTTCAACTGGGAAACTAATATCTCGAAGACATTTTTCTAATGTCACCAAACCATATTCCCCTTCGGCTATCATCGATCCACGAGCTGATGGACGATATGATACAAAGGCTTTTCTCGAATCTACATACGACACCTTTGTTGAAAAAATCAAACCCTACAAACTTAAACAAGGAACAATTGACGCATATTTGGATGCTAAGGCAGAGAATGACTTTCTGCAAATGAGGGGAGTAAAGCTTGCAGTGGCAATAGAAATGCTTAAAGCAGTCTTTTTGGAGCTACCTAACCATATTGCAAATGAATACATCTTTACTGAAGAATATTTTAACAAGAACCTTTTTAAACCTCTAAAAAAAGCGTTATCCAATGTATTTAAATCAAAAAATATTGAATCTTCTTCACGAAAAGCAATGTACAAGAAAATCAAAGAGCTTAATCGAATATCCTTTGGTGACTTGTTACGGATAATATTGGATGATATTCATCTTAAGGTAGATGAAAAAGATATTAACCTCTTTAAAAAATGCAGAGACAAACTAGTTCATACAGGTGGATTTTACTACGATAGAGCAAAGCCGGAGGAACGAAAGAACACCAAACCATTACCTTCACGCCTCCATGGGTATTTCTTCCTTGTTAATTTTCTTGATAAAGTTTATCTAAAACTATTAGGATATAATGGTCCATACATTGATTGGCGTACGACCAAACCACGAAGAGCGAATTTGAGTAATCAGTGTCTTGATGAATAAAAGCAATTCCATTCTGCAAAGACAGAAAGGGATAGAAAACTTTACAAACAAAAGATAGATATTCTGGATAGGAAAATTGATAAGTTGGTTTATGAATTGTATAGTTTGACAGATGAAAAGATAAAGATTGTGGAAGGCAGTGAATAACACACCCCGTCCGCCAGCTGGCGGACACCCCTCTCAAGAGGGGAATTAGAAAAAATCCCCTCTAATAAGAGGGGTGGCATTCTGACGAAGTCGGAATGACGGGGTGTGTCAAAATGACAAACAAATAAAATGAAAGTGTATTACAACCCAAAGCTCAAAGAACTTGCCCGTAAACCCCACAAAAATATGACCTTATCAGAAGTTCTACTGTGGAATCAACTCAAACAAAAGAAAATGAAATGCTATGATTTTCATCGGCAGAAACCAATTAGTAATTACATTGTAGATTTTTTCTGTCCAAGATTGAAATTGATTATAGAAATAGATGGAGAAACTCATATTTATAAATGAAAAATGAAAAATGAAAAATGAAAAAGGCAAATAAAAAATGGCTCCACAGGAGGGATTTGAACCCCCGACCAAGTGGTTAACAGCCACCTGCTCTACCGCTGAGCTACTGTGGAACCTAATGTTTTTATTCTTTTTTATTATAAAAAAATCTGTCAAGGAAAACTTATTTTATGCGATTTGTTTGTGGCTCTTTTCAGTCGCATACTTTGGTTTTTCTTTAAAAATAGGTTTGCTGCTTTTAATAATAACATCCTTTGTAATACAGCATTCATCTACTTCGGTCATATCAGGCAGATGATACATTATTTCTGTCATTACTGATTCCGTTATTGCTCGCAGTCCCCTTGCTCCAGATTCTCTTTTCATAGCAATTTCTGCGATAGCTTCTAAAGCATCATTTCTAAATTCCAAATCAACATTTTCCAGAGCAAAGAGTGCTTTATATTGCTTGCACAAGGCATTTTTGGGAGCAGTAAGAATTTGAATTAGTGCCTTTTTATTTAGTTCTGACAATGTTGTTACAACTGGCAATCTACCAATCAGTTCTGGAATAATTCCAAATTTTAAAAGATCTTGTGGTTCTACTTTACCAAGTATTTCACTTTTTTTATCTGAATTTAAGCCGATGAGTTCTACACCAAAACCAACTGTCTTTTTATTTATTCGTCGTTCAATAATCTTCTCAAGACCATTAAATGTGCCACCTACAATAAAGAGAATATTTTTAGTATTAATTTCAATAAATTCCTGATGCGGATGCTTTCTGCCACCTTTTGGTGGGACATTGACTTTGTCTCCCTCCAGAATTTTCAGAAGTGCCTGTTGAACGCCTTCTCCAGACACATCCCTTGTGATAGACGGCGTCTCAGATTTTCTGGCGATTTTATCAATTTCATCAATGTAAATGATTCCTCTTTCAGTCCTTTCAAGATTATAATCTGCAGTTTGAAGTAATCTTACCATAATATTTTCAACATCCTCTCCAACATATCCCGCTTCTGTAAGAGTGGTTGCATCTGCAATTGCAAAAGGAACTTTTAAGAATTTTGCCAATGTCTGAGCTATAAGTGTTTTTCCTGTTCCAGTTGGACCAATCATAATAATATTGCTTTTTTCAAGTTCCACATCCTTGACTAATTTCTGCTTGAAAATCCTTTTGTAATGATTGTAAACCGCCACAGAGATGGTTCTTTTCGCATCTTCCTGTCCAATCACATATTGGTCTAAATAATATTTTATTTCTCGTGGAGTTTGAAGAACAAAATTTTCATCAGATTTCTTATCTTCCTCTTTTTCTAAAATAGTAGAACAGATTTTTATACAATTATCACATATATTACCTTCTACTCCGCGGATAAGCTTAATTACCTCACTTTGAGATTTACCACAAAAAGAACATCTTTGTTCAATCATAATTATTTCCTTTTTGTAATTACATTATCAATGATACCATATTTTTTCGCTTCTTCAGCATTCATAAAGAAATTTCTATCAGAATCTTTTTCTATCTTTTCCATTGATTGTCCAGTATGAATATGTAAAATTCTATTTATTCTATCTCTTATTTTTACTATCTCCTTTGCGTGAATTTCAATATCAACAGCATGTCCATGAATTCCACCAGCAGGTTGATGTATCATAATTCTGGAATTAGGTAGTGCTGACCTCTTCCCTTTTGCACCAGCAGCCAATAATAAAGCTCCCATACTCGCTGCTTGACCAACACAAATTGTGCATATATCTGGTTTAATATACTGAATAGTATCATAAATAGCTAAACCAGATGTAATAACTCCTCCGGGTGTATTTATATACATATGAATATCACTTTTTGGATTATCAGCTTCTAAATGTAAAAGTTGTGCAATTATTGTGTTTGCAACATTATCGTCTAATATTGAGCCCAAAAAAATTATTCTATCTTTAAGTAATCTGGAATAAATATCATAAGCTCTCTCACCTCTTCCACTTTGTTCAATCACCATTGGTACTAATGGCATATTATCTCCTATATATCTTAACTTTATTTATTTTTAGTCAATTTTACTGTGCTGCTAATATTTTTCAATATTTTATCATTCATAATACTAATTTTTATCTCTTCTTTATTTATTTGTTTTTCATAAAGTTTTTTATATTTGTCAACATCCATAGATAATCTTTCTGCTGACTTTTTTATTTCATTTTCAATTTCTTTATCACTTACTTCTACATTTTCTATTTCTCTTAATTTTTGAAGAATATAAAATATTTTAAGTTCTTTCACAGCATTTTTTCTATAAATCATTTTCATTTTCTCAAGATTTTCCTGAGATATATTTTTTTCTTTATACTTATCTTTCTTTATCATTTCAGAAATATAATTCTCAATAAATGATTTTGGAACTTCAAAAGGATTTAGTTTAATTATTTCCTGCAAAATTAGAGAAGTTTTTTCTCTATCATTTCTTATTCTAATTTGCACTTCTAAACCCTTTTTGATTTCATTTTTTAACTCCTCCAGGGTTTTGTAATCGCCAACATCTTTTGCAAATTCGTCATTTAATTTTGGCATTTCAATTTTCTTAACAGAACTAATTTTTAACACCACATTCTTGATTTTCGGTTTTTCATTCTGCTTTGATGAAGGAATCTCAAAAACTGTATTTATAATATCGTCTATCTTTGTACCCAGAACTGCTTTATCAAATTTTTCACCGAAAATCTTGTTTCCAATTATATATGAACTTTCCTTTTTCTCTTTAAGTTGCTCTCCTCCATATTTTTCCATTTTATAATAAATCAGGTCTTGATTTTCAGCTGGTGAATCTTTATCAATGACTTTTGCATAATTATTCTGTAATGCTTTTAGCTCATTATCAATCATCTGTGGAGTAGCTTTTTCAGGTTCAAAATTGATTTCAAAATTTTTATATTTTTTCAATTCTATAGATGGACTAACTTCTAAAATGAAGCTCGCATTTAGTTCTTTTCCAGGACTCCAAACAGAATCTTCCATAGTTCCTTGACTTACAGGAAAAATATTATCTTTTTCTAACTTCAGGATTGCATTCTTATAATACTTGGGTAAATATTCGTCAAGATAGTCCGTTTTAATTTGTTCTTTATATTTGTTTTCTACCATAGAAAGAGGAGCTTTTCCTTTACGGAAACCTGGTATAGAGAGATAATTTCTATATTTCCTCACAGTAGTTTGATAATCTTGATCTACTATTTCATTCGGTATAGTGATTGTCAATTTTCTTTTACAATCAGCTAACTTTTTTAGGTCTATTTTCATTATCAGGACTCCATTATTTATATCATTACAAAGCCAATCTGATGCGAAAGAGGGGATTTGAACCCCTACCCCGAGAAATCAGGACTGGATTCTAAGTCCAGCGCGTCTACCAATTCCGCCACTTTCGCATTATAAAATAAGTTAACATATTTTTTCTCATTTGTAGAATATAAAAGTTACATATAAAATCTTACTCCAAAAATGCGATGTTTGCTTTTAGTTTTTCAGAAGTAATTTCTAAAATCTCTTTTCTCTCATTCTCTCTTTTAACAATTTCTTCTGGTGCATTGTTAATAAATTCCTTATTATCCAATTTTTTTATACAATGATTCAAACTTCTTTCTACTTTTGAAAGCTTTTTCAAAAGCCGTTCTCTTTCCTTTTCTAAATCTATAATACCTGTCAAGGGCATATAGATTTCAATATTATCAACGACTGTAGTAGCTGATTTTGGTGGTTTTACAACATCATCACTTATATAAATATCAGATACTTTAGCCATAACTTTAATATAATGTCTATTTTCCTGTAGAACCAATCTATCTATACCTTTTATAGCTTTGATAGCAATCTTAACTTTTTCACCAGGTGGAATATTCATATCCTTTCTGATAGCCCTTATTGATGTAATTATTTTGATTATTAACTCCATTTTTTCTGCATCTTCGGGAAATAATTTGTCCTGGTCAGCAACTGGAAAGTATACTTGCATAATTGAATTATGTTCAGTTTCATTATAAAATTTTTGAATTCTCTGCCAGATTTCTTCAGTGATGAATGGCATAATCGGATGAAGCATTCTAACAGAATAGTCCAATACGCGAAGCATCAGATACTTGGCAGTCCTTTTTGATGCAATATCATCAGAATGATAAAACCTATCCTTAATTATTTCAAGATACCAAGCACAATACTCGTTCCAGAAAAAGTTATAAAGCAGATGAGCAGCATCATTAAAGCGATATTCATCATACGCATTTGAAACCTCATAAATAACCGTGTGTAATTGATGCAAAATCCATCTGTCAGCCATCTCAACTTTTATATCCTCGGGTGCAGGCATTCCAGGGATATTTTCAGCATTCGTAATAGCGAATCTTGTGGCATTCCATATTTTATTTGCGAAATTTCTGCCTGTTTCAACAAGGGAATCATTGTAAACCACATCACTTCCTTTTGGTGTGTTGAATATCATACTGAATCGGAGCGCATCAGCACCAAAATTATCAATCACATCAATTGGGTCAGGAGAATTGCCAAGAGATTTACTCATCCTTCTGGATTGCTTATCCAAAACTATTCCATGCAGGAAAACATCTCGGAAAGGTATTTTCCCCATAAATTCCATTGATGCAATAATCATTCTTGCAACCCAGAAAAAGATAATTCCTGGGTCAGTAACAAGGAGGTCTGTTGGATAGAAATATTCCAGTTCTTTTGTTATTTTGGGCCAACCCATTGTAGAAAAGGGCCAGAGCCAGGAAGAAAACCAGGTATCTAATACATCTGAATCCTGAGTAAACTTTGTTTTATTGCATTTTGGACATTTTTCAGGCGGTTCTTTAGCGACAATCATTTCTCCGCAATAATCACAATAATAAGCAGGAATGCGATGTCCCCACCATATCTGGCGAGAGATACACCAATCACGAATATTTTCCATCCAATTGTAATAAACTTTTTCCCATCTCGGTGGCTGGAATTTTATCTTTCCTTTTTTTACAACTTCAATTGCTTTTTTTGCCAATGGCTTCATTTTCACAAACCATTGTGTTGAAAGATACGGCTCAATAACTGTATGGCATCTATAACAATGACCAATGCTATGGGAATACTTCTCAATCTTTTCAAGCAGTTTTCTCTCTTTCAGGTCTTCTATAACCTTTTCTCTGCATTCAAAGCGATTCATCCCGTCATAATCAATTCCAGCATTTTTGTTCATAACTGCATGTCCATTCATAATCAAAATCTGCGGCAAATTATGTCGCAATCCCATTTCAAAGTCATTTGGGTCATGTGCAGGAGTTACTTTTACGCAACCAGTTCCAAATTCTTTATCCACAAAATCATCAGCAATTATAGGAACCTCTCGCTCAACAAGCGGGATGATAACCTTCTCACCTATAAGATGTTTATATCTTTTATCTTTGGGATTAACTGCAACTGCGGTGTCGCCAAGCATTGTCTCGGGTCTTGTTGTTGCAACAACTACGAATTCATTTGACTTGCCTTTAATCGGATATTTAATATACCAGAGATGTGAGTCTAAATCCTCATACTCCACTTCATCGTCTGATAAGGCAGTTTCGCAGCGAGGACACCAGTTTATAATATATTTTCCTTTATAAATTAAGCCCTTCTGAAAGAGGCGGATGAAAACTTCTTGAACAGCATTCGTAAGCCCTTCATCCATTGTGAATCTTTCTCTTCTCCAATCGCAACTTGCACCCAATTTCTTCAATTGCTCAATAATTCTGCCACCTTTTTCATTTTTCCATTTCCAGATAAGTTCAACAAGGTTTTCTCGCCCAATATCGTCTCTGGTTTTCCCTTGTTTTGACAATTCTCGTTCAACCATATTCTGCGTGGCAATACCTGCGTGGTCCGTGCCTGGCAACCACAATGTTTCGTATCCCCGCAATTTTTTGTAACGAATCATAATATCCTGCAAGGTGTTGTTAAGAACATGTCCCATATGCAGGATGCCAGTTACATTTGGAGGTGGAATTACAATAGTATATGGTTTTTTATCTGGGTTTATTTCAGCATTAAAAAGCCCATTTTTTTCCCAAAATTTATACCATTTTGATTCAATTTCTTTTGGATTATAGACCTTTTCCATTTCTTTCATTAAATCTCCTGATATTATTATCTTATTTTATAGTATATGTGTGTCAAGTTTTTCAGAAATTGAGATGAACTTCAATGGAAAATATAGTTCAGTTATTATAAATAATTTGATAAATTAAGAAATAAAAATCTATTTTGAAACATAAATTTGAGGATTGCAAAGAAAGTACAAAAAATAATGGTCAGAAAAAAACAATTGTTTTATTAGGTTTGATTTTATTGTGTGGGCAAGTGGTATTTGATACGATATTTTTTTCACTTTCATTAAAGATTTGTATGGGTTCAAAATTTTGAACCCATACAGCATTCATATTCGGAGCAGATAATCTATATCAACTTCATTTACTACTTCTTTTCTCAATTTCTCAATAATTTCTTTAACAATTTGCCGAATTCTTTCTCTGGATAGGCCTAATTCTCTTGCGATTTGAGCAAAATTTTTTCCTTTATCGTCCCCATTTTTGCGGACGCTTAATCCAAAATATTCTTTAATAATATGAGCATCTCGTGGACTAAGTTCGCCAATTCTGCGATTTATTTTATCTTTTAACTTTTTTCTATAATATATTTTTTGAGGGTCTTCTTGCACATCGCTAAGATTTAAACCTGCTATTTTTTTAGTTTTTAACCTTGATAAAGCATCATTATCTCCGTACATTGCATCTAAAGCAATTACATCAGCTTTACGGGAGAGAATGTCTTTGGCTCTTTTCTCCTTAATTTCAACTTCTTTAGCGATAGTTTTAAGTTGAGGCTCTTCGCCTTTAGAAGCACGATACCTCTGTCGTGCATCTTCAATTTTGCTAAGAGTGGATATAGTTTTTGCTGGAATTCTTATTAATCGGTTTCTTTCATAAATAGCATATTGAATTGATTGCTGAATCCACCAGACCGCATAAGTTATCAATTTTGTATTTCTTCTAATATCAAATCTATTAATTGCTTTTATAAGGCCAATATTACCTTCGCTAATCAATTCAGAAAGCGATAACCCTTTACCTTGAAATTTACTTGCAACTTTTACTACAAACTTGAGATTGCTTTCTGTCAGTTTGTCCATTGCTTTCTTATTGCCTTTTTTTGCTTTTTTAAGCAAGATTTTTTCTTCTTCTCTGGAAAGAGTTGGAATATTAGCTATATTAGAAAGATATTTTTGTAAACCTTTATCTTTTGCTGGATTCTCAAGCATTATATGCTCTCCAGAATATTTCTCTGTTTATAGTTTTTAACGAATGTTTAAATAGTTAAAATTTTATATATTATCAGTTGGGAAAACAAAATACTTCAAATATTATTTCTTAATCCAAATTCTCATTTCAGGGATGTAATAAGGGAAATTTTGGTTATTTTAATAAATTTGAATATCTTGTAACGATTGCAATTGTTTAGGATATTATTACTTTTTAATTTTGACTGCTACATAGTGGTAATAATTTTTTCCTGTCAAAACATAAAATAAAACTGATTCTTTATCTTCTTTTTTCAATTTTTCTATTACTGAATAATAATCGTCAATATCATCAATTTTTTCGTCTTCAATTTCAAGAATGACATTACCCACAGACAGTTCAGAATCTTCAGCTGGAGAATTTTGTATTATTTTTGATATAACTACACCTTCTTTAGCTGTAATTTTTATCCTTTTTGCAAATTCAGAATCTACATCTTGAACCTTGATTCCTATCCATTGGCTTGAATCCTTTTGTTCAGAAGTTTTTTTCGCTATTTCAGTCTCAGGATATGCCTCTAATTTTACTTTTTTTATTAGTTCTTTTCCGTTACGAATAATTTTAATATTTACTTTCTCACCGACATTTGAATTTGCAACAATTAATCTGAATTTGCTTACATTTTTAACTGGTTGGTCATCAAATTCAATTATTACATCCTTTTTTTTCAAGCCAACTTTTTCAGCAGGTGTATCTTTTTCTACTTTTCCAATCAACACACCTTCTAAAGAGGCAAGTTTAAGATTCTTTTGTATATCTGGTGTTATCTCTTGTGGTAAAATACCAAGATAAGCTCTTTCAACAAACCCCTTATCAATCAAGTCATCTACTACAGTTTTTACAATATTAATTGGAACAGCAAATCCAATACCAATATTTCCTCCGCTAACAGTTGAAATAGCAGAATTTATACCAACAACTTTTCCGTCAATACCAACAAGTGGTCCACCACTGTTACCCATATTAATAGCAGCATCGGTCTGGATATAATCTTGATATAATGGGGATTCTTCTCCAAAATAGAGGTCAGCTCTACCCTTAGCACTTACAACACCAACGGTTACAGTTCCACTTAAATTTTCAGAAAATGGACTTCCAATGGCTAATACCCAATCTCCAACTTTAATATCATCAGAATTACCTAAAGGGGCGGTTTTAACATCCTTTCCTTCCTCAACTTCAATTTTTATTACAGCAACATCAGTTTTATCATCTAAACCAATTATTGCTGCTTTATATTTAGATTTATCAGAGAGTGTGACTGTTACCTTTATTTCTTTACTTCTACCTACAACATGATTATTAGTAAGGATATATACTTCCCTTCCAGTTTGTCTAAACATAAAACCCGAACCGAAACCATAAGATTTCTTTTTACCTTCTGGTGGTTGTGGGAAAAAGAATTTGAAAAAGTCATCGTCAAATGGGATATCTCGTTTAAAATTTGGAAATTGTGACTCAACTTCCCATTCAACCTTTATATTTACAACTGTAGGCGTAATATTTTCTGCTATTGTAACAAATGGACTATGACCTGATTCATCAATAATTGATTGTAATGCATTTAAAGAATATACATATAAAAACAAAATTACAGTAATTAGAATAATAATTCTTTTTTTATCCACAACATTCCTCATTTATTTAAAAAATATTATTTTATGGTTTTTTTACCCTTCCACTTTTAATACATTGGGTGCAAACCCACATCTTTTTAACTACACCGTCAACATCAACTCTTATTCTCTGTAAATTTGGATTCCATCTACGGTTTGTTCTTCTATTTGATTTACTTCTATTGTTTCCAAACATAGGACCTTTTCCGCAAATTTCACATTTTTTTGCCATAAAAACCTCTTTAATTAACTGTCTATAAATTTATCAAATAATCTTTATACAAATTTTTATATCAAGTTTTTTGTAAAAATAAATTTAATAAAAGATAATTCATTATGAAAATTACTATAGATAATCTGAAATTTTACTATATTGAAACACTTGGCTGTCCCAAAAATCTTGTTTATAGTAAAAGGATTGTTGAATTTTTTTTTAATCAATATCATAGGATTGATAAGTCCTCACTTGCAGAGATAATTATTTTTAATACTTATAGTTTTATTCAACCTTATTATGAAAACACAACAAACAATTTCTCAAAATCATCTTAAATATTTTATTGGTAAAAAATTGCAAGTTAT
>JACNFI010000147.1 GCA_014384665.1 Candidatus Cloacimonadota bacterium | reverse complement strand
GTTTTGACAATGATTAAAAGAATACGATTTAATGATGTTTTAGTAACTGCGAAACTTGAGTTAGTTAATAATATCCTTTTCATACAGGATTCTTCCCCCTGCATCAGAACCATAAAAATCGCTTCAGCCCTGAAATCAAAAGGATTAAACATCCTTCTTGCTCATCTGAATAAAACGCCGGATGAAGCTTACGGATATGGCAATTCTTCTTTTACTTCTCTAACAAAATTACCAAAATATGACTTAAAAAAGATAAAATTGATAAAAGAGATAATCATCAACAATAATATTTCTATTCTCCATTATCATAACGAACCCGATGTTCTCTGTGCAAAGCTAATTAAGTCAGACTTAAACATTCCAATCATTTATGACCAACATGATTTTTCTTCTATAAAAAAAAATATATCCTACAAACATCTGATTTATGAAAGAATTTGTAATGAAAATAATGACGGAGCTGTTTATATAACAGAAAATTACAGGAAACTTGTTTCACAGAAATATAAAATAAATCCCAATAATATTGTATTTCCCAATTATGGTCTTGATTATCTATTGATTGATAAAGAAGATATCTTGCCAAAATTATCAGATGCAGATAAAAAAATTCATTTAGTTTATGTCGGGTTGATTACAGAGCATAAATATAAAGTGAGGAATATGTTAAACATTTTTGAAAGATTGTCCAAAACCGGATTTGTTATTCATATTTATCCAACAAGAAACAAAGAATATAAGCAATACAGAAAAATCGAAAATGTGATTATTCATAAGCAACTTCCAATTCAGAGATTACTCAAAGATATCAGTCAATATAATTTTGGGATTGCATTTTTAAATAATAAAATTTCAGATATAAAAAAAATAAATGAAATAAAATATGGTTTCTGGAATAAGATGTATGATTATCTTATGGCAGGAATTCCTGTTTTAACTTCCGATTTTTATGTGGATATGTCTAATTTTATAAAAACGAACGGATTTGGTGTTTCGGTTGAAAGTATTGAAAATATTACTCCTAACTTATTAAAAAAATTCCCAATAGAAAAGTTTGATGAGAACATAGTTTATAAAAGAGAAAAATACACAATGGAAAATCAAATAGATAGGCTAATTAGTTTTTATCATCAAACTATTAAATGCTTTAAGGAGAAAGATGCAAAGGCATAAAATTTCTGCTTTTATTCCAGTCCATAATGTTGAAGACATAATTGAAGAATGTCTTGAGTCTATAAAATGGGTTGATGAAATATTTATTGTAGACGATTTCAGCACAGATAGAACTATTGAGATTTGCAAGAAATATTCAAATGTGAAAATTGTTCAACATAAGTATGAAAACTCCGGTGCACAACGTTACTGGGGAATGCCACAAGTTTCAAATGAGTGGGTTCTTATTATTGATTCAGATGAGAGATGCACTATGGAATTAAGAAAAGAAATTGAAAAAATCCTTTCTCAAAATGAAATTAAATTTGATGGATATGAAGTTCATTTAAAAACAAAATTTTTGGGCAAAATTCAAAATCACGATAGATATCTTGGCCATATTGGTATGAGATTAGTCAGAAAAAAATCTTATAAAGAATATACACTTAAAAGAGTGCATTCAACTCTGGATATAAAGAATCACTCAAGGATTAGAAATAAAAAGGCATATATTATTCATATCCCAATCAGGGATTTTAGACAGCATTTACAAAAGATAATTCGTTATGCTGAATGGTCAGCTTTTGATATGTTTGAAAAAGGGGAAAAAGCTCATTGGTATAATATTACAATTCGTCCCTTCTTCAAATTTATTAAACATTACTTTATTAAACTTGGCTTCTTGGATGGGATTAGAGGACTTATTCTTTGTATTATTGCTTCAATAACTGTATTTCTTAAATTCTATTACCTTTATATTCTGAATCATCAAAGATGAAGATATTGCTCATCCAATTTAAGGCAATCGGCGATGTGCTGATGTGCACTCCTGCTATACGATTTTTAAGAGAAAAATTTCAAAACGCTATAATCACATTTCTTGTTAATGATTATGCTTTTGATGCAATAAGATATAACCCCAATATTGATAATTTTATAATCTTTAAAAGGAAAATGAAGTGGTTGAAATATATTCAACAACTTTTGAAGCTAGGAAAGTATAATTTTGATATTGTTATTGACTTTCACAGGAATCCGAGAGCATCAATTGCAACTCTATTTACCGGGGCGAAAAAAAGAATATCATTCAAAGAAAAACATAGAAATTTCATTTACAATATTACAATTGAGCCTCCAGATGAATCTACGACTTATGCGGCAATAAAAAAACTGCAACTTCTTCAACCTTTTGGAATTTCAGAACAGGATGATTTTCTTCCTGAATTGTATATTACTGAAAAAGAGAAAAAATGGGCTAATAATATATGGAACATATTAGGTTTTAAAAGAGATGATTTAGTTATCGCAATATCTCCTGTAAGTCCAAGACCGTATAAAATATGGCCATCAGATAATTTCGTACAACTTTGTGACTATCTAATTGATAAATATGAAGCCAAAATTATTTTTACTTGGGGACCTGGTGAATATCATATTATAAAATCAATTTTACAAAAGATGAGAAATCAACTTGAAATTAATTATGAAATTTCATCAATACTTCAGGTAAAAGCTCTTTATGAAAAGTGCTCATTATACATTGGGAATGACAATGGACACAGACACATTGCAATTACTGCTGATATTCCAACAATTGGTATTTTTGACAATCCGCAAACTTGTTATCATTGGTTGCCTCCTGATAATACAAAACATCGTATTATATATTCTGCAAAAAAAGGAATTCAAAATGTATCTCTTGAAAATGTTATAAAATCTGTAGATAATATCATTTTAGATATAGAATAGCGTATGAAAGTTATTATAGATGGAGAACACAATTTAAGCAGGATTTTAAAATTAAACTATCTGATTATAAAATGACAACTATTTTAAATCTTTGTCAAAACTTTAACAATTCTTAATAATTGAGAAAAGAATTTCTTATACCAATGTTGCGGATGTGAAAGAAACAGGATGAACTTTTCATTCTTCTCAAAAGCATCAATTGGAGAAATCTTTCCTCTATAGCCATTATTTTTTTCTAACTCACAATCTGCAATATAGCTGTTAATTGAATTAATAAAATATTTATTGTAAGCTTCCAGTTTTATTTTTAACATTTTATAAATATTTGCATCTTCAGTTAAAATTGTATTTGGAGTATCAACCAATCTGTTTTCTTTACTACCATGTGAAGCAATAGTTTCACAGGGAATTTTGAAAAGTTTCCGAAAATATTCTATCTCTCTTTTAAGAACATTTAAACACTCTTCTTGAAAATTATATTTATATAATTCTTCTTTTGATTTAATTGAATTTCTTCTTATAAAATCACCCAAAGTATTAAAATGCAAACTCGCTTCGCTTCCGTATTTTTCAATCTTTTTTATTAATTTTTTATCAGCAGTAGAAGGTAAAAAATAATAACTTGCTTTTGCATTATATTTCTGTTCAATTTCTAACATCTTTTTTGTAGCTTTAGACTTTTTATCAATATCATGTCGTAAAATTAATATCTTTCCTTCTATTTTGTAATTACTATTGACATAATCTCGCAAAGATATTATTTGATAATTATGTCCTTTTGCATTTTTGAGAATTTTATTGTAATCTTCAAGTCTATTATTTCTTAAAATTTTATTGCACAAACGAAATTTATCCATAAATTCAAACTCAATTATATATTATATCAGTGCTTGTTTAATGCTTTTGGGAATAATCCTTATTTCCTTATTGCATAATTTTTGAATAAGATTAACGAGCTGTGAATAACTTCATGACTGGTCAGGATTTCAATGATTTATATATGTGTTTTTATGAATAAGCTTGCATCTCAAAGTTTGTAGGTTCAAAGATACTTTTTGATTTCCTCTACATCTTTTATTGTAGTAATCCCCTCAATTTGATAAGTATCAATCCCCAGTACGATTTTGCCAAAATTTAAACAATATGCAATCTCAGAGAGGGTGCCATATTTTCCATCAATGGCAATTGCAATATCACAACTGCGAGCGATGATTGCATTTCGTGCATTAGACATTGCAGTTACAATTGGAATATCAATATAAGGATTAGCATCCCCTTTGTTACCACCAGGTAAAATTCCGATTGTTAATCCGTCATTTTCCTTTGCACCTTTAGAAACTGCTTCCATAACGCCCCCAAGTCCGCCACAGATAAGAATATAATTCTTCTCAGCAATGATTTTCCCAACTTGGTATGCCTTTTCATATATTTCTTTTTTAGCAACATTTCCGCCAAGAACTGCTATGATTTTTTTATGTTTCACATGTAAATCCTTTTTTTGCCACGAATTTACCCCGTGAAATATTTTATCTGTTCACCAACTTACCACCTTTCTGGTTAGTTATTTCACGGGGCAAGCACGAACTAACACGAACAAAGTATTATTCATAAAATTGAACCTTTATCAGTTATAAATAATTTTCATGATTCTTTGTGACAGCCTGCTGGCATGTAGGTTTCATACGAAAATCCTTTTTTTAGCCACGAATTTACCCCGTTAGATGGCACCATATTAGAGTAGGAAGT
>JACNFI010000146.1 GCA_014384665.1 Candidatus Cloacimonadota bacterium | reverse complement strand
TGTCAGTTTCATCTTAAGTGAACTATCAGCTTGCTGATAGAGGAAAGCTTAACTCAAGTTTTCATAGTTTACGGACAGACACTAATTAAATAAAGGAGTTCTTATGATAAAAACAAAATTTCTAAAGCTAAAAATTATTATCATACTTTTTATATTTCTTTTTTCTCTCTCCGCTTGCAAAGAAATTCATTTTGATAACAAAGTAAGAGTCAATGGAGTTCTATTAGCCAACAAAAGAACTATTCCGATTAGAGACTCAAAAAATTATGGAAGGTTCAATGCTGATATTCATCATGGAAATATTGAACTCAATGGAAATAGCATTTACGATTTAGAGGTTGAAATCTACGAAAAAACTCCCGATGATGTCACGCTGACTTTAAGTAATGGCATACTTACTTGTAAGCCGAAATCCGGTGAACCCTTTGCTATTGGGAGTATTAAAGGAACTATACCAAATGATATTGACATTTCCATAGATTCTGGTGCAGGCAATTTTCAGCTTAATGATTTTACTGGTAATAATGTAGATTTTGATTCAGGTGCGGGAAATGTAAAATTTGAAAACTGCAAAGTAAAGAATCTAACTGGTGATACGGGTGCCGGAAATGTAAAAATGTCAGACTTAAGAGCGGAAAATATTGATATTGATACAGGTGCTGGAAATATAAAACTGGTTGATGTAATATCACGAAGCATTGATTGTGATACAGGTGTTGGAAACATTTCGGCTACTACCTGTGCAGCTCACAATGTCTATCTTGATACAGGAATTGGAAATATTTCAATTTCGGATTGCCAATTCAAAGAGAAAGATATTTCAACTGGGCTCGGTAGAATCAAAGATACAGATATAAAACCAAAAAAATCAAATGTAAAAGAATTATAATTTCTATTTAGGGGGTGTAATAATCCCGATGTATCGGGACAAATCTAACCCCGATGTATCGGGGACTGCTTAATTGCAACATGTGATAATCAAACATACAATTTTACCCCGTGTAGTAGCTTGCCCCGTGTAATACTCCATTATACAGGGCTTGCTTACTACACGGGGTGAATTCTATTACACCCTCTTAATATCAAATTTTATAATTAATCAACCACAAAAGGGAACTGGCAAAATGCTTGATCCCCTTTTTTATATTATGAATAATTTAATGAGTCCGCTATAAAAACTCCTGAAGGGGTTAAAATTCAGTTGTTATTCCATTTTCCCATCCCCGATTAAGCCCGTTCCTGGTCCCCAATTTACTTGGGGAGCTCAGGAATCGGGGATAAAATTGTGGGCTTCTATAACACTAATTTACCTATAGATAGTGGATTAGATACTCAGCAATTTTTGTAATATCACATTCAAAATTTGCGTTTATTTGCGTTCACCCCGTTAGATATTCCGATAAATTTATTTAATTCTACACAATATTAAAATTATCTAACGGGGTTCATTCGCGGTTAAGGACTTTTTATAGTAGACTCATTTAATATTTAAAAATAAAACTTGCCAAAAAAACATTATAAATAAGTCTATGTAATAAATTCATTTGAGACTTAAATTATGCTAAGTGCAATAACAGAAAAAATAACCTCGTTAATCGTTGCTGCTGGCTCCCTATTTCTATCATCAGTAACAGGTACAAATGCTGTTTTTACTGATGTTGAAATAATCAGATATGACAATAAAATTGTATGCTCAGCAACTCTCTCCAATTGCTTTAATGAAGAATTAGATAAGATTTTTCTATCTGGTGAGATAATCAGAATAAATTTTGTAATCCAGACTTTTGAAAAAGGTAATAAAGAACCCATATATGAAAAAACCTTTCATCATCATATTAAATACGACCTTGTTGATGAATATTTTGAAATATATCTTTCTGAAACGGATGATAATATTATCTCAGAAGATATTACTGAATCAAAAACAAAACTTGCAAAAATAGAAGAATTTGAAGTTATTAAAACTGACCTTTTGGGGTTAGGTAAAAAGTATTACATAAAATTAACTGCAGAAATGGAATCAATATATTTGGATGCTTTACATAAAAACATAGACTTAATGATATATTGGAACAATAAAAACGCAACATTAAAAACAAAATTATTTGAGAAATCCATATTAAAATTATGAAACTACCTTCTTTCAGAATTCAAATACTAATAATTTTTCTTATACTATTTTCTGCTTTTGCGATTTTTACAAGAAATTTTTTTATTAACGAATTTAGAGAATATACTGAAGATATCAAATCCATTGAACTTGAACAAAAGATTCGTAATATTTATGACAAACACAAAGATGTTGTAAAAAAAGAAGAAGTTGAACCTGCTCTTTCTGATCTATATCAAATACAATTAGCTTCAGATCACTTTGAAAAAAACATAAAAATATATTCTATATCTATTGTTATTTTTATTGTCCTAATAGTTTTTGCTATGTTTATGATTTTTACTAATATGATAACCAAACCTCTCACTCGGTTGCAAGCAATGACAGAAAAAGTAGCCAAAGGTGATTTGAGCGCGAGAGCAAAAGAGAGTAAATATTCTCCAATCAACAAATTAATTATTACTTTCAATAGAAGAATCAGCGAATTAGAAGCAAGCCGTGATAAACTTATTCAAGCAGAAAAAGATATGATGTGGCGAGAGATGGCACAAGTAATGGCTCATGAAATCAAGAATCCACTTACTCCATTAAGACTATCCGCTGAAAGATTAGAATATAAATATTCCAGCAAAAGTAAAGATTTTGATAAAGTATTTTCTGATTCTCTTGAAATTATAAATGAAGAAATTGATAATTTACAAACCCTGGTTAAGGAATTCTTAAAATTTGCCCGAATGCCTTCAGCTAATTTTACTAAATATAGCCTGAATGACCAAATCAATGAGATTATAAAACCTTATGAAAATCAGGCTGATATTCAAATTAATTTACAAGAAAATATGCCTATTTTTTATGGTGATAAGATACAGATGAAACAGGTTTTTGTAAATCTGATTCAAAACTCAATTCAGGCAATTGATGAAAATGGAAGAATATCAATTTCTACAAGATATGAAGATTCCAAATTTATGATAATATTTGAGGATAATGGAGAAGGAATAAAGGATGAGGACATAAATAAAGTTTTCAGACCATATTTTACAACAAGAGAAAAAGGAACTGGACTTGGTCTTGCAATTGTAAAAAGGATTATTACACAACACAATGGCACAATTGATGTTGAAAGCGAGAAAGGGAAAGGGACGAAATTTACAATAACCTTCCTTCCGAATGGTTGAAGCCCCAATTCAATTGGGGATTCGGAATGGTTGTAATCTGTCATGGAATGGTCCATGACATCCAAGTAAAAACTTAACTGAAAGGAGTAGTTATGGAAACAAAAAAAATAACGATAATCTTAATTACACTGATTATGTTATCACTGCTAACAGCTGAAATTCAAGCAGCTACACAGGAAGTATCATTGAAAAAATTAAAAGAGGTTGAATTAGTATTCAATGGGGTAACCCTCGATAACATCTTGTTTTATCCAAAGAACGATTTGATAACTAAATACGACAAGCACGAAAATGTTAAAATTGAATCTAAAGGAAACAAGGTCTATCTTTCTTCAGAAGATGAAGCCAAAATCAAATTATGGCTTCCAGAAAATAAAACCTATATCTACAGGTTTAGAAAAAAGGATAATGACAATGTTATTTGTAAGTTCAATCCTGATACTCTTGTTGTTTTACTAAATGGAAAAAAGATTTTAACTTTCAAAGATAAGAAATATCTTATACAAGATGTGGATGAAGACAGCACAAAAATTAGAATTAATAATAAAGGTATCTTTGTTAACAATGAGAATGAAAAAGTTGAAATAAGTTCTAAAGGAATCATTGTCAAAGGTGAAGATGAAAATGTGGAACTAACAGGTTTCTTTGGAAAATTGCTTGGTGGTTTTATAAAAATTATTGTTAAAGCAAGTATATCCGCAGTTGGAGACACTCCTGAAAAAGTAGCTAAACATATCATCAACTCTGATTTAAAAAATGAGAACATTGAGATAGAGATTAATGGAACAGAATATTATGAGTGATCAAACAAATAACACCATTTTTGTTCATTATGAATTCTCAAACTTTCATCACACAAATTATTAAAGAACCAATCAAAGTTTGTAAAATTTAAGAAAGGAAACAAAAGTGCCAAAGCAAATATGGATACCTATCTTTATCTTAGCTGTATTATCGTCCTCTTTATATGGGCTTACAGTTCCATTTTCAGAAAACAAAATAAAAACAGAAAGTAATCATCTTTCGCATTTTGTCCGCATAAGTCCTGACGACTCACTTCCCTGTCCGCTTACAACAGATGTTTGGCTGTGGCATAATGGAAAAAATTTGTATCTTTTATGGGAAGCAGAGACTGATGAAAAATTTGAAAAAGGCACCTTTGCTCCAAATGATAATTGGGTTTATGCTGATTTCCTTCGTTTGCAGATAATTACAGATGTAAAAAATTATTATGCTTATATGTATTATGCTTATCCTCTGGGCAGTAAATATGACTGCATTCGTAATTCTAATATGAATATTGATTCTGGCTGGAACAGCACTTATGAATATGAAAATAATATCTCTGATAATTTGTGGAAATGTT
>JACNFI010000145.1 GCA_014384665.1 Candidatus Cloacimonadota bacterium | reverse complement strand
GGACTTAACCCAACATCTCACGACACGAGCTGACGACAGCCATGCAGCACCTGTCACCGAGTTCCCCCGAAGGGGCACAACCTGCTTTCACAGGTCTTCTCGGGAAGTCAAGCCCAGGTAAGGTTCTTCGCGTTGCATCGAATTGAACAACATGCTCCACCGCTTGTGCGGGGTCCCGTCAATTCCTTTGAGTTTCAATCTTGCGACCGTACTCCCCAGGCGGATCACTTAATGCGTTAACTTCGACACTGATGATTTTTTTTACTCACCAACATCTAGTGATCATCGTTTACTGTGTGGACTACCAGGGTATCTAATCCTGTTTGCTACCCACACCTTCGCTATTTAGCGTCAGTAACTGCCCAGAAGGCTGCCTTCGCTTTTGGTATTCTTCCTGATATCTGCGCATTCCACCGCTACTCCAGGAATTCTGCCTTCCTCTACAGTACTCTATCTAACCAGTATTACATGCAGGACCACAGTTGAGCCGTGGGATTTAACATATAACTTAATTAGTCGCCTACTAGCCCTTTACGCCTAGTAAATCCGGACAACGCTCGCTCCTTCCGTATTACCGCGGCTGCTGGCACGGAGTTAGCCGGAGCTTATTCCTATAATAATATCCGTCTCAATAAGCTATTAACCTAAAGAGCTTTTATCTCATAGAAAAGTGCTTTACATCCCGAAGGAATTAGTCGCACACACGGCGTCGCACTATCAGGGTTTCCCCCATTGTAGACTATTCTCGACTGCTGCCTCCCGTAGGAGTCTGGGCCGTATCTCAATCCCAGTGTGGCCGGTCACCCGTTAAGGTCGGCTACACATCATCGCCTTGGTAAGCCATTACCCTACCAACAAGCTAATATGACGCAGGCTCATCTCATAGCGGCAGCTTGTAAACAGAGGCCACCTTTGTTTCGAAAAACATATCCAGTATTACCCCCGGTTTCCCGGGGCTATCCCAGTCTATGAGGCAGATACCTACGCGTTACTCACCCGTTCGCCACTGTACTTTCCCCCGCAAGCGGGGAATTTCTCGTTCGACTTGCATGCCTAATCCACGCCGTCAGCGTTCGTCCTGAGCCAGGATCAAACTCTCCATTATGTTTATTCCTATATCTCTAATTATAAAATATACACCCTATTTTTCTCTCAAAGAACTTATATCTAAAAATTTAATCATATAATTTTCTTGTCAAGTATTTTTATTAAATATAATAAAAAAAATTTAAAAAATATAAATAATTTTTTATGATTATTCAATTAGTTCAGCATAGGTTATAACATTCGTGGTTTATTTCTTGGCTTCTTGTAACATCCTGATAATATCGGGATCCCGATTGTGAATATTGCAAGTGAGGACACTTGCATTACAAAATAAAAGTAAAACCTGATTTAATTGAATAATCATATAATTTTTTAACAAATTTAAACTGTTTTATTTTATGATTTTAACATTTTATAGATACTTCCTTAATAGTTCGGGCACAACAATTTCACCAGAACTTGTTTGATAATTTTAAAACCAATTCTATTGGATTAATTTTTCAGCAAGAGACTCACATACTGGACTTCATCCCGATTCATCGGGGTGGAGTTCAGAATGCATCCGTTGGCTTTATTCTTTTCGGCGAGGGACTCGCCGACTCCACATCAGCGACAGAGTCACAAGGTTGTTCTCAACTCGAGGACTTCGTCTCTCAAGTCGCGTCCAACCGACTCAAAAACATTTTAATTTATTTCAAATTCAAATATTCTTTTGCGGCTGATAAAAATTCTTTAGTTTTTTTGATCATTGAGAGTGCTTCTTCTTTGGTTGCTTTTGAAACAGGGAAATAGTCGCTTTCACTTCTTGCAGAAAATGCATCCAATAGATATCTATGAAATTTAGTATCCATCAAATTTATTTTGGCTATATATTCACCAAAAGCCGCTATTAAAGCATGATGTGAAGACCTCTGGATGTTAATATTAAGCAACACAGCTGTTGCGGCATGGAACATTGCATAATAAGTTCTACTAATCGCATTGTCCCAATACTTTAGTTTTGAAAGGTCTTCAGCAACCTTAATAAACTGTTCACTTCTATCAATATGTTGTCTTATTTCATTCGTCATACTATAATACCTTCTTCAAATATATTACGAAATAAGGCATATTCCTTTGCAAGAAATTCTTTTTTCTCTAAAAAGAATAAATTAATTACACAGTTGTTTTCTAAACTGATTCTTGCCCGAATTTTACTACAGCGTTCTCTTTCTTTGTATCTACTGACAAGACCATCGAGGACTACTGCAATATCTATATCAGAATTCTCATTTGCTTCATCCCTTGCATAAGAACCAAAAAGATAAACGAATTTTAGATTAGAACCATAGATGGTTTTCAAATTATCCTGTATTTTTTTTGCCAGAACTAACGCTTCTTTTCTATTTATCATAATATTTATGAGTCCACTCTAAAAAGGTATCTCCCGCGAAATACGCGAAAAATACATGCAGATATTACTGAATTTACACAAACCATTTTCGAGTATTTCGCTTGCCCCGTTAGATAGAATCACATCCCGAGAAATCGGGACAGGACAAAAGCATCTAACGGGGTGAATTTGGCGGGTTTTTATAGTGAACTCATTTTTCTTTTCAAATGAAATATCTACTGTCAACTTATTTTAGCACCTTACCTCAAAACCGACTTTTTGGACAAATTCTATTTAATAATTTCAATATTCCCAAGATACTTTCTTAAAGGTTCCGGTACAATTATTTCCCCTGAACTATTTTGGTAATTCTCAAGAATTGCAATCATTGTTCGCGGAGTAGCAACACCAGAACCATTTAATGTATGAACGAAATGAACCTTGCCATCTTTTTTTGAACGATATCTGATATTTGCTCTTCGTGCTTGAAAATCTATATAGTTACTACAAGAAGACACCTCCAGATACTTGCCTACACCACCAGCCCAAACTTCAATATCATAACATTTATAAGCGGCAAAACTCAAGTCCCCGCTGCAAAGCAATCTAACACGATAAGGTAACTTAAGTGCTTGTAAAACTGCTTCTGCACTTCTCAATATCTCATGCAAAGCATTTTCAGAATTTTCCGGCTTTACAAATTGAACAAGCTCCACCTTATTAAATTGATGAATCCTTTGCAATCCCTTTGTCTCCTTACCATAAGAACCAGCCTCTCGACGAAAACAAGGAGTATAAGCAACATACTTAATAGGAAGCTCGTCCTCATCCAAAATTTCATCCTGATGAAAATTTGTTACTGGAACTTCTGCTGTTGGAATAAGAAAAAAATCATCCTGCTCTACAATATACATATCTTCTTCTAATTTTGGCAATTGTCCAGTCCCAGTCATGGTTTTTCTGTTTGCTAAAAAAGGAGGGAAAATTTCTTGATAACCATGATTTTTTTGATGGAAATCAAGCATAAAATTTATAAGTGCTCTTTCTAAGTTTGCTCCCCTATCTGTATAACAGACAAATCCACTACCAGCAATTTTCACAGCTCTTTTGAAATCAATCAATTGAAGTTTCTCTGATAGTTCAATATGATTAAGAGGTTCAAAGTTAGATAGCTGTTTTTTGCCCCACTCTTTTATTACTACATTATCTTCATCACTTTTCCCGATTGGGACGCTATCATCAAAGATATTCGGAATCGTTAAATAAATCCTATGAAATTCTTCACTAATTTTATTAATTTCAGCATTGATATCTTTTATCTCTCCAGCAATCTTTTTCATCTCTTCAATTTCTTTATCTGCATTTTTCCTATTCTTTTTATATTCAGCAATTTGTTTTGATACTGAATTCTGGAGTTTTCTCTTCTCTTCAAATTGAAATTTTAATTCTTTCAATTTCTTATCAATCTTAAGAAATTTATCAATATCTGCTTTTTCATTTTTTGCAGTTATGCACTTTTTAACAAGTTCTTTATTTTTTCTAATAAATTTTATGTCTAACATATTTTAGTCCTATCTGTCATATAAAACAAACCGCTAATGGACGCAAATTCACCCCGTTAGATATTCAGATAATTCAATCTGATCTTCACTAATTATATAATTATCTAACGGGGTAAACGCTAATAAAATTATTAATTTTTTGAATATTAGCGAGAATTAGCGTCTATTGGCGGTTAATATTATTTTCAGAAATCTCTATTATTTTTTTGAAATCATCCAAATTTAAACTTGCACCGCCAATCAGGGCTCCATCAATATCTTCTTGTTTTATGAGTTTTTCAATATTGGACACTTTTACGCTTCCGCCGTATAAGATTGAAATCTCGTAAGAAACTTGATTTCCATACTTTTCAGAAAGCCAATTTCTGACGAATTGATGCGCATCTTGTGCAATTTCTGGAGTTGCAGTTTTTCCTGTTCCGATTGCCCAAACTGGTTCATAAGCAATGATAATATTTTGCATTTCTTCTGCTGAAATATCTTTCAAACCGATGTTCAATTGTGTTGCCAAAACATCTTCTGTTTTTCGAGTTTCACGCTCATTTTCAGTTTCACCAATGCAAAGAACAATATTGAAATTATTTTCTAATAAACTTTTCAATTTAAGATTTGTTTCTTCATTTGTTTCGTGAAATATCTTTCGCCTTTCTGAATGACCAACCAGCGAATAATTACATC
>JACNFI010000144.1 GCA_014384665.1 Candidatus Cloacimonadota bacterium | reverse complement strand
TTTGGCTGTGCAGTTTTTGAGGTTGGGGAAAATTGTCAATTTTTGGGAGAAAATAAATCAAATCTTAACCACCCAGCTTCACTGCTCAACACCGTGGAAGTCGAAAAGCACCCGCTTCCGTGAAACTACAGCGTGGCAAGCGAAAGGCACGAAAGAATAAAATTAACAACCATCCGGCTCAACCGGCTTCATTTCGCTTCCGTCTTCGTTACGACTTCGGTGCGGTAAAACGACTCGGCAAGTAGAGAGTAAAGAGAATTCAGATTATTACATGGGAATTCCAATTAAACAAAAGTGGTCATTCCCGAGCCCCATCGGGAATCCAGTATTTTAATATTATAATGCAGGTTGGACAGATTTTTGCAGATAAATTGAATATTTTTAACCACAGAGGACACAGAGACCACAGAGAAAAAAAGAGACGAAGGCAGAAAAGAGAAGATAGAAGAAAGACTAAAAATATAATCCTGATTTTATACAGTCTTTTGAGAATACGACGTGGTTCACCTTAGTAGAACTACGGCACAACAGGCAGGCAAAGAAATATCTAAATTGTAATAATGCAATTCCAAATAAAAAAGGGCATGTCATTCCCGTGAAAACGGGAATCCAGTATTTTAATATTAGAATGCAGGATGGACAGATTTTTGCAGATTAAAAATTCAATTTATTATTTTTCATTTTATTTTCTGAATCAATGTTTACCCTGTGAAATAGCTACGCTAAATCTATGATTTATTTCACGGGGTTAATCAGTTTCATCAGCGTTCACCCTGTGAAATAATCACGATGCATCGGGATTCCTGCTTTGCAGGATTTCACTGGGTAAATCTGCGTTCTATTCCGCACTCTTCACTTTTCGCTCTAAACACCACACTCTTCGCTTTCCACGAACATTTGTCTTGACAAGTTTCTACACAGATATTCCATTCATCACGAAGTTAAAAACTTAGCTTCATAAAGTGAGGAAAAATGAAAAAAAAGATTTTTTTATTGGTTTTTTCTTTGTTATATGCAGGAATTCTTAAAGCAGCGATTCTCAATGTACCTGCTGATTATACTACAATACAATCAGGCATTGACTCTTCATCCGTTGGAGACACTGTCCTCGTCCAACCGGGAACTTATGTGGAAAATATTAACTACAACGGGAAGAATATAACTGTTGCTTCATTATTTCTTACGACTCAGGATACTTCCTATATTTCACAAACTATTATTGATGGTGACAGCTCCGGTTCTGTCGTGACCTTTATGTCGGGAGAGGATTCAACCAGTGTCCTCACAGGTTTTACGGTGATGAATGGTTATGGTGATGGTGGCGGTATTTTTTGTTATGATTCTGATCCCGTTCTGAGTTATCTCGATGTTATTGGAAATTCCGTACCAATATATTATCATTTTTATGGCGGTGGAGGGGTATGCTTTTTTCAATCAAATGCATGTATGAAAAATTCAATAATCAGGGACAATATTGGATATGATGATGGTGGTGGTGTCTATTGTGAGGAATCGAATATCGAGTTCGAAAATGTAGAAATGAAAAATAACAATACTACCTGTACAACGAGTAAGGGCGGAGGTATATGCGTTCTTTATTCCAATATAAAATGTGTTAATGTTATGTTATCTGGGAATAGAGCGTCGAATGGGGGAGCTTTATCAACCAATAACTCAACTTTAGAAATGAATGGTGTTACCATCAGGAATAATTATGCCACAATGAGTGGTGGTGGTATAAGCAATGACAGTAGCTCGCAAATTGTATTTTCAAATATCTCTAAATGTAACATTTATGATAATCATATTTCAGGAAAGGGTGCAGGAAGCGATATTTATAGCAGTTCTTTTCTTGAAGTTATCGTCGACACATTCTCAGTAATGAATCCTACAGATTACTATGCAAGTCCATTAGAGAATTTTACCTTCGACATTGAACATGGAATGCTCGATCAAATTGATGCCGATCTGTATGTTTCTCCGTATGGAAGCAATTCCAATAGTGGACTCACATTTGATGATCCGTTACAAACATTACATTATGCAACTTCGGTTGTTATCTCGGATTCACTCAATCCTCATACGATTTATTTAGCTGATGGAATTTATTCACCCTCAAATAATGGTGAAGAATTTCCAGTTAATGTACCTGATGGTATATCTTTAATCGGCAACTCAATGGATGGAACGATTTTGGATGCAGAAAATACAGCAAGAGTTATGACATTTGTTAATTTATCCAATACACAACTATCGAAATTGACTCTTATGAATGGAAATTCTGTTGGTGGAAGCGGCATTTACTTGTGTTATTCAGATATTTCATTGGAAGATGTGATAATAAAAAATAATATTGGAGAATTGAGTAGTGGAATATATAGTCTTCATTCTAATCTTTTATTGGATAGAATTATTGTTTGCAATAATATATCAGAGAGAAGTTCAAGTATATTCCATTCGCATGGTGATTTTACTATTCAAAACTCAAGTATCATTAACAATACTAATCAAAATTTAGATAGAAATGTAGATGTGGCAGGAGTTTATATATCTTTTGGGAACTTAGAACTCATTAATTCAATTGTTGCTAATAATATTGGTGGGTATGGTGTATATGAATCTCATGGAGAAGCAAATATCTCATACTCCAATTTCTGGAACAACGAACTTGGTAACTTCTACGGATTGAACGATTCAATCGGAGTCAATGTTACAACTAATGCAAATGGTGATTCCTGTGATGCATTCTATAATATCCAGATGAATCCTTTATTCGTAGATCCTGCAAATAATGACTATCATCTGTCGTGGACAAATTTTCCAATACATGATTATACAATGTCTCCCTGTATCGATGCCGGTGATCCGAATTCTCCGCCAGATCCTGATGGGACAATTGCCGATATGGGTGCATACTATTATGACCAGTCAATGGGAATTGATATTCCAGGGCATGGTGATAACGTATTCGCTTTAATGAATTATCCTAATCCTTTCGGGAGATCGACGACTATCTTCTTTTCCATACCTGTGGCAACAAAAGTAAGTTTACAAATATTTAATGTGAAAGGTCAGTTTGTTGAGGAAATACTCAACGATGAAATACAATCCGGAGATAATACACTTGAATGGAATTCCGAGGATTATCCTTCCGGTGTCTATTTCTATAAATTGACTACTCCTAAAGCCTCAATTGTGAATAAGATGGTGATTATGAAGTAACTCACGACTCAGCTTGCAAAGATGAGTCGTGGCGAAACAAAGACAGTTACTACCCGAGTCATTCACTTCGTGGCTGACTCGTGAAACGCAACACAACTCTGCCTGCGAAGTAGAGTCAGGATAAAATAAATTTTCATCAGCGTTCACCCTGTGAAATAATCCCGATACATCAGGATTCCTGCTTTGCAGGATTTCACGGGGTTAATCTGCGTTCTATTCCTCTCTCTTCGCTTTTCACTCTACACTCCACGCTTTTCGCTTTCCACGAACATTTGTCTTGACAGTTTTCTGTACAGATATTCCAATCATTACGAAGTTAATAAACTTCAGTTTTGAAAAGTGAGGAAAAATGAAAAAAAAGATTTTTTTATTGGTTTTTTCTTTATTATATGCAGGAATTCTTAAAGCAGCAATTCTCAATGTACCTGCTGATTATGCAACAATACAAGCTGGTATTGATGCCGCAAACACTCACGATACAGTCCTTGTTGATACGGGAACTTATGTGGAAAACATTAACTACAATGGGAAGAATATTACTGTGGCATCATTATTTCTTACAACTGTTGATACTTCCTATATTTCACAAACTATTATTGATGGTGATAGTTTAGATAGCGTTGTGAAATTTGTGAGTGGAGAGGATTCTACTGCTGTGTTATGTGGATTTACAATTACTAACGGTTATGCAGATCATCCATATCAATATGGAGGTGGTATTTATTGTGCGCAAAATTCTTCCCCGACATTAAGAAATTTATTGATTACTTTAAACTATTCAAATGGTTCAGGAGGAGGTATAAGTTGCAGGAATGGATCAAATGCACATATCAAAGATTTGGAAATATCTGATAATTTTGCAAATCATTTTGGTGGAGGATTAAGTTGTTATGAGGCAAGTCCGTTAATTTCAAATGTTTTGATATCTGGTAATTATGCTGAGTTTTGGGGAGGGGGTATTTATTGCAAAGAGTATTCTTCACCACAATTAAATAATGTTGTTATTAAAAACAATGCTGCTGTCTTTTGTGGGGGTGGTTTGAGTATTTATAGTAATTCATCACCACATTTAGTTTACGTTAAAATTCTGAATAATAATTGCTGTGATGATGAAGGTATTGGTGGAGGTATTATCTGTTGCAATTCTTCACTAAATATTTTAAGTACAACAATTAGCGAAAATACTGCATCACATGGGGGAGCAATTTATTGTGGAATAAATTCAAATGTAGAGATATGTGGTTCATATTTTTTAGGAAATATTTCATATTGTAACGCAGGTTGTATATTATGTGATCATTCGAATATGGTTTTAAAAAATTGTTTAATTAACAATTCGGACGCATTTAGTTACGGTGGAGGAATGTATGTTTATAATGATTCGTATGTTATAATGGATAGTGTTTCTTTAATTAGTAATGTTTCAAGTGTAGGGGGAGGTATCAACATTGAAAATTCAACTCTTGATAGTTATAATGG
>JACNFI010000143.1 GCA_014384665.1 Candidatus Cloacimonadota bacterium | reverse complement strand
TCGCTGTCATAATGGCTAAAGCCGTCATAACGCTTCGCTGTCAAAATGCTCACTTTGTTCGCTGTCATTAAGTCAATTGTTCGCTTTGCTCACTGTCATAATGATTATTTATGACGAGCCAAAGGCTCATTTGACGCTCCGAAGGAGCAAATGACTATTTATGACGAGCCGAAGGCTCTTATGACGCTATCCCCGTGGACACGGGGAAGTAGCATTTGACCATTTATGACGCACCGAAGGTGCATATGTCCCCAATTGAATTGGGAATAACCAAACCTCTTATACAAAACCGTTCCAGCCGTTTATCATTTCTCCTGCGAAACTTAAGTTAATTAATTATATAGTTTGCAGATAAGTTCTATTCTTTTTCAAAATATGGATAAAATCTTTTGTAATAAAACTAAAATATTAGGAACAGGTTGTAAGTATGACTACAGAGAGGTTACTTCGGTGAAGCAGTTTCCATCTTTTTATAAAGGAAAAGGCGATATGATTTATATATTTCAAAATTTTCTGCATTTCTTGCTCCACTAAAATATTTTCTATTTATCTTCTTAATTCTCTTTCTATATTTCCACAGTAAAATTCGAGCTAATAAAGGGTATTTATTATTTAAATAATCAGTAACCAAAATCCAGATAGGAAGTCCTACATCGGCAAGAAAGTCATTCACAATCGTTAAAGTTGGGGCTGTTTTTTTTGTAATATCAATATCTTTCATAAGTTTATAAGGATATTGAGAAATTAGGTCAAGAAATGTCAGTAATCTATGTCCTCCACCAATAACACATTTACTATCATTCTCTTTTTTGAAAAAGTCGCTTATAAGAAGATAACCATTTTTATTTAAGAATTTGAGGGAATTTTCTAGAGCTTTTACTAAATTAACATATTGAAAACTCTCACTAAAAAGAACTAAATCATATCGTTTTTCGGTCTGCAGATTTTCGTATTTACATTCAAAAATATGACTTCTATCTCCTAATAGTTCATAAGCGCGTCTTGTAAGCAATGGACTTGGTGAGACGCAATCTACTTGATAATCTTTATTAATCAGTTTTTCAGCAAATTTGCCGCCCCCTGCTCCGACATCTAAAATAGTTTTGATTCCATCTGGAATTTGTGAGATAATAAAATTTGAATAATTTTCCTGTGCTCGTGGCATATTCTGAATATTTACTTCAAGACCTTTTGTCCAGTATCCGTAGTGAAGATGTTCGGTATGAAAAAGGTGTTTTCCAATAATCAAGCCAATATCCAGACCAATTTCCTTGGAATTGGCATTTTGGTTTGTTTTCATATCAGGAGAATATTTATTGATTTTCATTCAATTACAAATGGTTCTGCTGTAGAAAGCATTGATTATATTAGCCAATTAATGAAATAGATATGAATAATATGCGGGAGATGTTTTCTCTGAATTGTCATATTTTACTCATTCTAAGATAGAATATAGAATTACCACTTTACTTCAAAATGATTATCAATATATTCATTAAATGCAGATATGAATTGTATTAAAAATTGGTCAATCTCTACAATTATTTCTTCAGGAAAATGCCCGCCGCTTGTAAAAGCAAATGGTCTACTAAAGTAAATCTCTTTATTGAAGTATGAACTGTTTATTGTGCCTTTGAAAGTAACCTTCATATAAACCGACTGGATATAATTATTAGAACCATTATCGTATTCTAAATCATCAACTATTATTATGATTTCGTTTTTTGATGTATCTACAATCACTCCAAATTTTGTCTTTGCCCATTCGGTTATTAAATTTTGAAATGGCTCCTTGATGTTGTAATATTTTCCACCATATATAGGAAGGTTATAGTCAATTTCTTTATATATCGGTTCTGGATTAAACTTAATAGAAATTCCTTTACTAATAGTTATTTTTTCCCTTTGTTGAGAAGGAGTATCTGATGAGCTTTCAAATTGAAATATAGTAGAAGAACAAGCAATTATAAATAGTATCACCAGTAAAAACGAAAGAATAATTATAAATCTTTTCACTATTCCTCTATTTATTCGGGGGTTTATATTGACTTGTATTTTATTATTTTTTTGATTAAACATATTTTCTGCCTACTTATAAAATTATAAATTTATTTAAGATATTTTTTATATTAATTTTTGAAAATTTTAAACAAATACGGATATAAAATATTTAGTATCAAATATATAAGTCAAGAAATAAGTAAAATTATAATTTTTCTTGACAAGTATAATTTATAAGAGATTTTTTAATAAAAAAATAGAGTGAATTTACAAGGTGCTAAGTTAGTGAGTCTGCATAATTTAATTGTAGACTAAAAAGGGAATTCCGTGAAATACGGAAGCGGTCCCCGCCACTGTAAACAGCATATTCTTGGAAAAAGTCACTGTTCCGATTTATCGGAATGGGAAGGCTTTTTCTTACTAAGCTGTGAGCCCCGTTAGATAGTAAACATCTAACTGGGTAAGCCAGGAAACCTGCTTTGTAATTATTTTTCCAAAAATCTTTCGGTGGAAAGGATTGAGGTCAAAATAAATTTTTCACAGACCCAATTTCAACCGAGATTGGGTCTTTTATTTTAAAATTAAAAATAGAAAATAAATCAAAAATTAAAATGAAAAAAATTATATTTCAAATACTTATTGTAATGACTAATGGGATTAAAAACACCATTAAAAATGGTGTTAAGATCATTGCAATTTAATTGTAATTAGTAATTTTACGTTTACATTTGTGTCTTTGTGCCTTTGTGGTTAGAAAGGATTTTCAGATGAAAAAGAGTATACTTCTATTACTTATAGCAATAATCATTGTTTGTTGTTCAAAAACAGAAACAGAAATTACAACACTAAAACCAGGTATTATTATTCTCTCTCCTGAAATTGCAGAAATTGTATGTGCTCTTGGCGGTGAAAAAAATATTATTGCAGTTACAAACGAATGCGATTATCCTGAAATACTAAAATCTAAAGAAAAAGTCGGAAGTTTTAGCAGCCCAAATATTGAAAAAATTGTAGCTTTACACCCAGATATGATATTCCTTTCTGGATTGGAACAAGAGGTAATAAAAAGTCGGTTAAATAAGCTCAACTTGCCTGTCTATCAATTCTATCCGAAAAGTATAAATGATTTGCTTAAAACATTTGAAGAAATAGGCATACTGCTTGGCAAGGAAAATTCTGCTTCAGAATTCATTAAGAATTTTCAAAAGGAATTAAATGCGATTTCTATACCTAAAATCAAACCAAAAGTATATGTTGAGATATACAATAATCCTCTAATGACAGTTTCTACAAATTCTTTTGTTGGTGATATTATTGAAAAAAGTGGAGGAAAAAACATTTTTCAAAATCTTCCGAGAGATTACTGTAGAGTATCAGCAGAAAGCATTGTAGAAAAAAATCCAGATATTATTATAGTAACCTATGAAGGAATATCTATGTTAGAAATAAAAGAAAGGCTGGGATGGGAAAATGTTAGTGCTATTAAAAATAATCATGTTTATACAACTGATGATGTTGATGCGAATCTAATTGTTCGCGCTGGACCAAGAAGTATAAAAGGAATAAAAATTTTATCAAAGATATTCCAAAAGTTTAATGAGAAATAAAATTATAATTATAGTTTCTGTTTTAATATTAGTTGCAACAGTACTATTCGCCTTGCTTTCTGGCGGTGTTTCAATTAAGATATTTTCATTATCAGAGACGGGGAAGAATATTCTTTTTGGCATTCGCATTCCACGCATTATTTTAGGACTTATTACTGGAATGGTTTTAGCAACGAGCGGAGGTGTTCTTCAAGGTATGCTGAATAATCCACTCGCTGAGCCGTATCTTCTTGGAATATCTTCTGGTGCAGCTTTGGGAAGCATAATTGCAATAGTGATAAATAAAATTTTTTTGATGCCTATCTTCGGGTTTCTGGGAGCTCTCTTAACAATCATATTAGTCTGGCAAATCGGGAAAAAGGGTAAAATGATTCAACGAACCCAACTTATTCTCTCCGGAATCATCATTAGTCTGTTCTTTTCTGCTATAATTGCACTTTTGATGAGTATCTTTCAAAGAGAATTAGGCCAGATATTTTCAATTCTGATGGGAAATTTAGGATATATATTCTCAAAATCATCTATAAGCATTTTATGGATAATGGTGGGTATTTCTATTATTGGTGTAACTCTATTAAATATTTTTTCTAACCGTATAAATATTTTATCTCTGGGTGATTATACGGCTGACAGTTTAGGTGTAAATGTATACAAAACGAGAAAATTTCTATTTATTATAACCTCACTTTTAGTTGGGATGGTTGTTGCTTTTACTGGAATAATAGGTTTTGTTGGCCTTATCATTCCGCATATTTGCAGAATAATGATAGGTCCTGACAATCGCTATCTGCTGCCTCTTTCAGGGATTTTGGGAGCTGGATTTCTGGTGTTTTGTGATACTATTGCTCGTTCAATTTTGGTGATAGAACTTCCAGTTGGGGTAATAACTGCTCTTTTTGGTGCACCATTTTTTGTATATCTATTGAGGCAGAAATTTTAATCAAGATTACCAATTAATCAAAAAATCTCTTTTTAAATTTTTGATTGTTCTTTTAAAGAAACATAGAGTGAAAGATGAAAATTAGACTAAACTGATTTTTATTTTACCAATATCAGGAAATTTTTCTAACCGCTCATTTATTTCATGTTTTACATCCTGCA
>JACNFI010000142.1 GCA_014384665.1 Candidatus Cloacimonadota bacterium | reverse complement strand
TCCCCTGTGTCTATACAGGGACTGCGGTCAGTATCGTTCCAGGTTAAGGAGTAGTTGCCATTTGCAGTATCTGCGAAGCATGGGTCAGCATCTATGTTTCCATCACCCCAATTTAATGTGCTAGATATAAGTTCTATCCCTGATTCTCCATTCTCTATATCAGAGTATGATATTGAAACCGTGGCACCGCCAGCGAAGTAGCAATGAGTGCCTTGTGACTGAGAGTTACCCCATACAATACAATTAATTAAATTAATTTCTTCACTATAACCAAAGATAGCACCCGCTATATCATCTGAGGAATTATTAATTATAGAGCAATTTATAAGGTTTGCATCATGGTTACGAACCGCTATGCCCCCACCTGATGCTGTGGCGTTATTTTCAGCAATTACACAGCTCTTTATGATGGTCGGTACATCATTATGTTCAACCCATATCCCTGCACCTAACTGTGCAGAATTTTCTTTAACTATAAGATAACTTAGGGTGGCTGAACTTTCATTTCCGCAATAGATTCCTGCGCCATAAGAGATAAGTTCTCCATCAGTCTCTATAAGTTTTCCTGTACCCTGAGTGATAGTGAAACCAGATAATATTGCAGTAGTATCTTCTCCGTTCTCAAAAGTAACCACGCTTCCTCCATTGTCGCCGCTGATTATCGTCTGTTCAAGATATGAGGGATCATGTTCGGTAAGAAATAGACTACCAACCGTAATGTTCTTACCAAGATAGTTGATAGTTTCATGATATGTGCCAAGAGAAACTAGAACTGTGTCTCCATCAATGCAAGCTTCAATACCGCTCTGTATAGTAGGATATTCACCAGGCACTTCTTTAACATAATCATGGGGTTCGGGTGTAAATATAACCATCATATTATCCTCATCGACTACAATTACGGTATCAAGCACTTCATATCCCGAAGCTTCTATTGTAAATAGATATGTATAGCTTATAAGCTCTGTGATGAAGATGCCCATACCATTTTCAGACGGGCACTCAAGACTATCCACTAAATCATAATTATCATTTCTATAAACTTTAACTGTTGCTATTCCAGGATCATTCTCTTCATAACAAATTATTCCATTAACAGTATAGGTTTCTGCAAATTCAAGTTCTATGTTAATTGTATTTTCTCCATACTGTACCCAATGAATCTCTTCATAAATCGCATAACTGAATTTCTCTACAATAAATAGATATTCTCCTACTGGAATCATACCATTAAATTCATATTCTCCACTTTCATTTGTATAAGTAGTAACTAAGGGCATTCCTTCTAAAGTGGATATGCTAATTTTTGCATTATCCACACAATTTCCATTAGGATCAGTTACTATTCCCGACACAGTTCCATATACCTTCTTAATATGGAACTCTTCTTGATAGACATTATATCCAGATTTAGTAATCATTCCGGTAACTATGCCGGGCTCTTCCGGGACTATTTCCAAGCTATCTTCTGTTGTGTTTTGCCACTCATTATTATTTATTCTAGCCCAAAGCATGCAATTATCTTCTTCCACAACAGAGTGTAATATTCCAGGAAGATTCATCGAAAATGTATCAACCAGACCAACCTCGGTAGTTACAGTTAAATCAGGATTTGTCAGGTCTAAACCATCTGTAATAGAAATTGCTTCATCAAATAGATAGTAGTCCACCCCAGATTCCCGGCCTCTTATTCCAACTATGTTGTTACTACCATATTCAGCTCCAAAATTAAGCACACAAACGCCATCATTATCAGTAACACCTAATGTATCACCAAATACCCCGGGTCCATACGCTTCTATATTAACGCCCGGGAGAGGGTTTCCTTTCATTGGATCCTGGAAGACAGTGACTGTTACTTCAACCTGCTGGTTTATTGGAATAGAATCAGGCTCTATAACAGCATAGGTAAAAGGGATCACAGGTATTTCATCCTCATAGAAATAATAATTATGAGACAAGACAGATAAGATAGCGGTGCCTGTATCACTTGGAGGGTTAAAAATATCAAGTTCTATTGAACCATTTTCTAGATCACCCCTTGCAATAATTTCGTTATTAAAATGAATCGCTACACGTCCCTCATCGCAGTTCGCATCTGTAACCACAAAGCTGTTCTGGCCAGTATAAAGAACACCATTATATGATGCACTAATAAATTCAGGGGAATCAGTCCATAACTGGACCATAGGGTCACCAAATACATTTAATTCATAACAGCACCACCGATTAACTGTTTCTTCATTAATAGCCGGAATAGCTTTTTCCTTAGAAAGTTGGTTTGCAGCAGCAATTGAAAACTTGCTATCGCCAAAGAAGGTATCAACCCAGTAGCGATGGAATATTTGTGATGCCCCATCAGTAGTGTAATAATTGCCCCAGCCATAACGAGAATTTGCTATAAAAGTTACAGCTGCAGTTGACATTGTGGTTATCTTTTCCATAAAACAATCACCAATATAGTTTCCATTGACATTTCTATTATCAAAAGAGCCCGAATAACAAGCTTGTGAGTAACCATTAAAGAAGTTATGATCAGTACCGTTATTTGTTATATTATAAGGAATTAAGTCAGAATTATAAATACCCAGGCATTTATTCACGTCTCCATGACCTAGATGATTAACAAGATTAGGTCCGTTACTAAGGAGTGGAAACAAGTCTTCTGAACCCCATGGCTCAATCTTGAAATAAAGTTTTGTAATATCCCAATAAATAGGTATACCAATTGTAGTATAGTCGTTTGCGTTACACTCACCTATCAATTCATCCATGTAATCACCACCAGACACCTGCCAATGAAGATTTTCACCGATCAATAAAGCGCTTTTCAGTTCGTATGCCACAGGTGTTTCTAAATAAGTAATGGTTTTGTTTATAAAATTAGCTATCTCAGATGAATTATTAAGGCAAATTCTTCCAATGTAAAATTCTGCCATGAGGTCTGCTTCATTTGGCTCACCCCACTTGTCATCGTTATCATTATTCCAGTCTGGGCCATCACCAGGTGAAGAGGTTCTGTCTAAACATGCATAATACATATCAGCAGGAATGTCGTAATCAATTTTCACATAGGGTGTACCTTGATTAACTATTCCATATAATCCTCTATGTGGAATCAACTCATTGTCACCACCAAGAAGAACATATTGAAATGGATTCTGAGCGTACTCATCCTTTAAATAGTTTCTTAACCTATCAGCATCATCTACACCACTATAGGAAGATAGAATATCTTGAATTAGTTTAATTTTTGTTTGATAGCCTCTTTGTTCATGAAAATCTACTAATGGTTGAAAATCATCTTCGTAAACTGAAGCGGTTACAATGATATAATCATATGCACTATCCGGTCTTGTTCGCGTTAACTTATAGAATATATCCTTATCCTCATAATTTTCAACAAGTATTTGTAAACGGGATTTAACTACTGGATTATTCTTAAATAAGAAATTATTAGCAGCTGTTTCAGCTGCTTCATTAAAAGCTGTCTCTACAGTAACAGTTATTGACTCGAAATATGATAACTCACCGGTTACCGGAATATAACTAAAAGGTGTAATTGCAAGAGAGCCTATTGAATACCCAGCAAGGTAATGAGTGCTAAAATCTGTATTCTGTTCCGCTGGATATTGCTCTGAACTTTCATATATAACAGGATTAGGCTCAGTAAAGCCTATTCCAGTTGTATCACTAATTGCAACCGGTCTCTGGATAGGGTAAACAAGATAATTGCCTAAAGGGATTTGATTCCCTATCTCAATAATAATCTCTGAGATATTCTCATTTTGTGGAAGTAACATTCTTATTCCTTTATATGGAAGTGCGGGATACCCCGGTGTGCCGGTAGTAACTCCATCCTCAATTTCAATTATTGTGTATATGCTATCAGAAATAAGTTCAGGTTCTTCAAAATAGTATGTTTTTGTAATCTGTTCAGCAAAGGTGGCGCTGGTAAGCAAAAGTACAAAGATAAAACTTATAATAAAAAAAAAATTTTCATTTTTAACCTCACTTATTTTTTTCTCCCAATTATCTTTTCCTCCTTACGTTCTGGGAGTCAATTAAGGAGTAATTCCCGTAAGTACTTGTCTCAGTCACCACATCAAGTCCTCACATTTCAATTTCACTTTTCATATAGAATACCTCTCTAATTTGGGAAGTGCAATAGAGAGGTGTTGTCTATATGAATTTGTTTTTACCTATATAATACATAATTTTTACCTTATTGGATTTATAAATATTATCAAATATGAGAATTATTAAGATTAATGATCTATACTTTCATGGAAATATTTTGTCAAATTTATTAAGTATAAATCTTGCATACCCCCAAAAAATTTCATATACATGTCGTTTTCGGATAAAATTGTGAAATTTACTTATGCGGATATTATAAAATTTATATTCCACACCTATGGAGCTAAGTTTATCTTTGGTTTTTGGTTCTGAGAGCTTACGCTTTCTGCTACAGACATATCGTTCATATCGGAACTTTTAATTCAATCTTTTATTCATAACGTTCTACACCATAGGTGTTGAATATTTCTAACCTGATGCGTAAGCTTCTGGGAAGTGGATAAAACGGCAAAGAGCGCCATAGGTGCGATATATTATGGAAAAAAATAATGTTGTCATATCAAGCTTCTCCTGAAAGTTGCAATTGACTTAACTGTAGGATTAAAATTAAAAGTTTTTCTAAAAGTAATTT
>JACNFI010000141.1 GCA_014384665.1 Candidatus Cloacimonadota bacterium | reverse complement strand
GCCCTGCCTGTCCCGCCTGCCCTGTGAAATTTCTTCCTATTTCACCAGGGTGAAATCTTTTTAATCATTTCACTGGGATTAATTGTTTACTATTTAATAAGGTATCCTTTGCACCTACTCTGCGAACTTTGCGGTTAAATTTCTTGCTCAAAAAACAAAGACTTTATTTATAATACTATAAAATAGTGGAAAAAGAATTCCCTAATGACCCAGCATTACAGCTGGTTCATATTGCAAGAAAAATTATTGCCAGAAAAGCGGAACTTCAAGGATTAACTTTTCTGGAATACATAAAGGTTGTTAAGAAAACATGCTAATACGGCAGGTTAAAGCAAAAGAAGGTATTATGTTTGATTTATTAGGCGATACAAAAAGAACTGATTATGCTGGCGAATTAGATGTTAAAAGTGCCAGCAAAAATGTTGTTGTAATGGGTTGGGTGCATCGCCGCCGTGATATGGGAAATCTGATTTTTATTGATTTCAGGGATGTTTCTGGAATTATTCAGATTGTATTCAATCCAGAAAACGGCACACAACTTCACGCAAAGGCACATAAATTGCGAAATGAATTTGTCATTGCTGTTAAAGGCAAAGTTGCTTTGCGTCCGAAAGATATGGTGAATCCTGACCTGGAAACAGGAGAGATTGAAATAACTGCACACGAGTTAAAAATTTTGAATGATTCACAGCCATTGCCTGTTCAGATAAACGAAAATATCCTTGCAGATGAAGACCTCCGTCTTAAATATCGTTATCTTGATTTACGACGCCCAATCCTGAAGGAAAATATTCTTTTGAGACATAAAATCATTCTGGCAATAAGAAATTTTCTATCAAAACATAATTTTTATGAAATAGAAACCCCGCTTCTGATGAGAAGTACTCCTGAAGGTGCAAGGGATTATCTTGTTCCAAGCAGAGAATATCAAGGCAAATTCTTTGCTCTTCCTCAATCTCCGCAAATTTATAAGCAACTTCTGATGATAAGCGGGTTTGACAGATATTTCCAGATTGCTCACTGTTTTCGTGATGAAGATTTGCGAGCAGACAGGCAGCCGGAATTTACCCAACTTGACATTGAGATGAGTTTTGCCACTCAAGAAGATGTCTTTGAAATTACAGAGCAGCTCTTCAAGGAGGTCTTTCAGCAAACTTTGGGGATTGAAATTCCCACACCATTCCCAAGATTCAAATATTCAGAAGTGATGCTGAAATACGGAACTGACAAACCTGACCTGCGTTTTGGTCTTGAAATAAAAGATTTGTCTGAAATATTAAAAGAGTCCGATTTCAAGATTTTCTCATCTGTGATTGAAAAGGGTGGTTGTGTTCGTGCAATCAATGCAAAGGGGTGCGGAAATTTTTCTCGTAAAGAAGTTGATAAAATGGAGGAAATCGCAAAACATCTTGGAGGAAAAGGCCTCGCAAGAATGCGATTTGCAGATGGAAAATTTGAAGGAAGTATTGAAAAATTCTTCTCTGAAAATGTGAAAAAGAAAATTTGCAAAATATTAGAAGTTAAAGATAATGACCTCATCCTCTTTGTAGCAGATAAAGAAAAAATGGTTTGCAAAATTTTAGGAGAAATCAGGAATTATCTTGGTCGTAAACTTAATTTGATTAATAATTCAAAATTCAATTTCTTATGGGTTACAGATTTTCCGCTGTTTGAGTGGAATGAGGAAGAAAATTTTTGGCAAACTGCACATCATATGTTTACAATGCCAAAAGAGGAGCATATAAAATATCTGGATGAGCCGAAAAATTATGGAAAGATTATAGGACAGCTTTATGACCTTGTTTGCAATGGAGTAGAACTTTCCTCTGGAAGTATAAGATGCCATCGGATAGATATTCAGAAGAAGATTTTCAATGTGATTGGGGTTACAGGAGAGGAATTGGAAAGACGCTTTGGATTTTTCTTAAAAGCATTTGAATACGGAACCCCTCCTCACGGAGGGATTGCACCAGGCATTGACAGAATTGTAATGCTCATCACAGGAGCAGAGTCAATCCGTGATGTGATTGCTTTCCCAAAGAGCTTAAAAGCAGTTGATTTGATGAGTGAATCCCCTTCTGAAGTGGACGAGAAGCAGTTAAAGGAATTGGGAATTAAAATTATGAAAAAGGGAGTATAGATGAAAGAACCAAAGGTTGATATAAAAAATATCCGAAGAAATTTAATGAAAATCCCGGTTGATAAGTTATTAGAAGTTAATGATTTTATTGAGTTCATTTTGACAAGAAAAAAAAAACCTAAAAATATTATTAAATTTGAAGGAATCTGGAAGGGTATCGGTTTTGAGAATATTACCAATCTTGAGAATGAGATTAGAAAACTGAGAGAAGAATCCACGAAATCTTTACTAAAAAGGGTAAGTAAATGGAATACCTAGCAGATACAGTTGCCATTGTTAGGCATTTTTCCAGCACAGGAAAGCTTGGAGCAAAAGCAAAAAAAATCATGCAGGATGCTGACATTGGCAAAAATACTGTTTTTGTTTCGATAATTTCAATCGTTGAGATTATGTATCTATCTGAAGCTGGTAGAATTAAGTTAGACTTGGATGTTATTAAAAGTAAGTTGGATGCAGCAGACAATTATTTTGTTATTGACCTGAATTTTGATATTATTGAAGTTGCAAAAGAGATACATGGACTTGAATTACATGATAGATTGATTGTGTCAACAGCTAAATATTTAACTTGTCCTATTCTGACTAGCGATAGAACAATTACTGATTTAGAAATAATACAAGTGATTTGGAAATAAAAAATGACCCTTTAATTTTATACAATTTTATGACCAGATCATCTCAATTGTTAGCCTTAATCTTTCTACTTATTATTACACCACTTGGCTTCGCCACAAAATTTTATAATGGCATTTATGCTAATTGGGTAAATAACTCATTGGGTGGTGTATTCTACGAGATTTTCTGGTGTCTTGTAATCTTTCTTATATGTTCTAAACTTTCACCTTTTATTATTGCATCAATTGTTTTTATCATCACATCATTATTAGAGTTTACACAATTATGGAATGCGCCATTTTTAGAAATAATCCGCAAAAATTTTATAGGCAGAACACTTATTGGAACATCTTTTACCTGGACTGATTTTTCTTATTATTTGATTGGCTGTATAATAGGTTATTTTTTGCTGAAGCTGATTTTGAAAATATCACGGTAAGAGAAGAAACACCAGCCTAATGCCTGAATTATTTTGGAGTGCGAAAACGAGTTCTCACGATTTATCGTGAGAACGAACTTTTCGCCTTGCAGAAAGTTCGTCTCCGTCAGGTAACAGAGGACTCACTTCAGGACTCTGACTACGGAATCATTAGATTTTCTTATTTATCAGTTATAGCAGCAATCCCAGGTAATTCTTTACCAGCTAAAAATTCTAAAGATGCTCCTCCACCTGTTGAGATGTGAGTTATTTTATCTTGCAAACCAAATTTTTCTATTGCAAATGCAGAGTCGCCTCCGCCGACAATTGTAATTCCAGAACAATCAGCTAAAGCCTTTGCAATTTCTCGTGTTCCTTCAGCGAAATTTTTTATTTCAAAAACTCCCATCGGTCCGTTCCAAACAACAGTTTTTGATTTCATAATTATTCTTTTAAAAATTTCAGCAGTTTTTGAACCAATATCCAAGCCCATCCAGCTTTCAGGAATTTCTGTAACTTGGACAGTTTTGTATTCAGCATCATTTTTGATTTCTTTTGCCACAACCACATCAACAGGAAGAATGAATTTCACATTTTTTCCTTTTGATTGATTCATCAGATTTTTTGCCAGTTCAATTTTGTCATGTTCCACAAGAGATTTTCCAACACAAAATCCTTGTGCTTTCAGAAATGTGAACATCATTGCTCCGCCAATAAGGATATTGTTAGCTTTATCCAAAAGATTATTTATCAATTCAATTTTATCAGAAACTTTTGCTCCGCCAAGAATAGCCGTGAAAGGTCTTTCAGGATTTTTCAGAGATTCTCCAAGATATTTAATTTCCTTTTCCATAAGAAAGCCAACAGCAGATGGAAGATATTGAGCAATGCCAACATTTGAGGCGTGCGAGCGATGAGCAGTTCCAAATGCATCATTGATAAAAATTTCACCGAAGCTTGCTAACTCTTTGGCAAAGTCCGAGTCGTTACTTTTTTCTTCTGGATGAAAGCGAGTATTTTCAAATAAAATAACATCTCCCGCTCCCATTTTTTCAACCTCATTTTTAACATCAGAACCAATACAATCGCTTACAAATTTCACATCTTTTTTGAGTAATTCTGATAATTTTTTTGCAACGGGTTTCAAACTCATTTCTGGAACGATTTCTCCTTTTGGCCTTCCAAGATGTGAGAGTAAAATTATAGCAGCATTTTTATCCAGCAAATATTTTATTGTTGGCAAAGACGCTACGATTCGTTTATCATTTGTGATTTCTAATCTTTCATTCAAAGGAACATTAAAATCTACTCTAACAATAACTTTTTTGTTGGAGACATCAATGTCTTTCAGTCCGATTTTTTTCATAATATTTATCCCATATATAGTTTTTAAAAATTATTGTATAAAAAATAAATTTCGCTAACTATTATGTCAAATAATACTATTATTTAGTTGACTTATAAATGGCAAATTTTTATTTTAACTATTGCATTCAACTTAATACACTACAAATAGTGATATAAGAAGAACTGCACGAG
>JACNFI010000140.1 GCA_014384665.1 Candidatus Cloacimonadota bacterium | reverse complement strand
TCTGCAAAATGGAAGATTCTATTAAAATCCATAATAATTGGAATGTTTTACATTTTAACCTTATCCTCTAACTCCTTCTCCTACAAGGAGAAGGAGAACTTATACTTCCTCTCCTTTTAGGAGAGGATTGAGGTGAGGTCAAAAAAACCCTATTTTGCAGATCTCATAAAAGACATTAAACATGAGATCTGCAAAATAGGTAATTTTTATTTTTTATGAGATATTATAAAAAATTCTTGATTAACCTCAACCTCTAACTCCTTCTCCTACAAGGAGAAGGAGAATTCTGTCTTCCTCTCCTTTTAGGAGAGGATTGAGGTGAGGTCAAAAAAAACCTTATTTTGCAGATCTCATAAAAGACATTAAACACGAAAGGAGGAAAAATGCGAAAAGTCATTAAATTCAAAGTCCTAACTGTTTTGTTACTAATAGTGTTTTGTTCATTATTACATTCCCGGGAAACTATTATAGACACTGTTTACAGTGAATTATCTTTAGAAGCATGTGTTTACTATAACACCTATTGGAACGTATATGGCGGAGGTGTTATAATCCCTACCGATTATTTACATGTAATTGGTGATTGGGAGGATGCTTTTGTGGGAGGGAATTGCTTTAATAGAAGTTTCTTTTCTTTTCAAATGCAAGAAACACCTGAAGGTTATACATTACAAAGTGTTAATTTTTACCTGTATTTATGGTCAATCAATGGAAATAATGAGAGTTTTACATGGCCCATATGGGATATTGGAGGAGAACAATATAGATATCCCTGCTTTGTTGATCATGTAGATTATGGAACAACCTTCAGTTACAGCGATTTTAACTGCCCTGTGTTAACACCAAATATTGGTGAAATTGATAGTTCAACAACCCATTTATGGAGAGAAATCAATGTAACTAACTCGTACTTAGAAGATGTAAATAACGAAAAGATATATTCACAATATCGTTTAAAATTCCCAATTAATACAGATTACGATTGTTTATCAGACTTTATTACATTTACATCCAGTTATTCATTACAGGAACATCATCCATATATTATTTTAACATATATCAATGATATTGGAGTGAAAGAAGAATGCTTAAATGAAAAGGGAAAGATTAACATACAGCTATTTCCAAATCCTGTAAATACAGAAATACACATCCTGATGCAAACAAAAAAAAATCAAACTTGTAAACTATCTTTGTATAATGTTAAAGGTCAAAAAATTAAAACAATTTTTGAAGGTATTTGTCATAAAAGAAAATTGTTAAATTTTGATTGTCAAACGATATCTTGTGGGGTTTATTTTCTAAAGTTTGAATTTAATGATAATAAACCAATAATAAAAAAAATCTTAATTAAATGAGATCTGCAAAATATGGGAAATTCACCCAACTTGTCATTCCCGTGTAAACGGGAATCCAGTAGAAATACTTGTCCTCACGAAAGTGGGGAAAGGTTTGTGGATTCCCAATTCCCGACATATCGGGAGGAATGACACGCGAATGCTATTTCGCAGAACTCATTTTAATAAAAAATTAGGAGGACTAAGATGATTAAAATAAAAGCAGCAATAACAATCATAACCTTATTATTTTGTGTTATGAGTCTATTTGGAGATGATTATTTCCCGGGAAAATTAAATATCAAAGTTCAAACACCATTTACATCTATAGAAAAAGTAAATGGAATTATAGAAACAGAACAGGATTGGTTTAATCAGCTTGCAGGGGAAATAAATTACTTGACAGAAAAATAGCATAAAAGTTTGTTATTTTTATTGGAGGTTAAAATGAAGTACACAAAAATGTTGTTAATTTTGGCATTTTATATTTTATATTTTATACTTACTTTTACTTTATCTGCCGATACTATTATAGACAGCGTATATTCAACGCCAGAACTGGATGGTTATATCTTTTTTAGCCAGCAATACCAAATTTTAAGTGTTAATAACTGGATGTATCATATGGGAGCAGGGGATACTGGAACAGACCCAATTGCAAATGACCCTAATTCAAGAGGAAGGTCTTATGTAAGTTTTGTACTGCCAGAAATACCAGAGGATTATGAACTTGATAGTGTCTTTATTAGACTTTATCAATACTCCTGTAATGGTAATAGTGTTCATGGACAATATCCAGATTGGAATGTTCCGGGTGGAGATACAATGTTCTGCATAATGGACCATATAGATTATGGAAATGAACTTGATGTTTCAGATTGGACAAAAGGTGACCCGGGGTACCCTGGCACTATATATACAAATGTTGGCATTATTAGTGACAGTGCTGAATATGGATATCGTTATTTTGATATTACTCCTTATGTGCTTAACGATTATACAAATAGCAGAGATAAAACCCAATACCGTATTAGATTTCCTATTGAAACTGATTGGGATTTTCTGAGTGATAATTTGGTATTTTATACTAATTTTAATATACCAGAAGAAAGTCCATTAATTGTTCTATATTTTAACAAATTAACTGCAGGTGATGAAGAATTATTAGATAAAAATTGTTCTAATATTGAGGTACATCCCAATCCAATTTATGGTACTGAAAAAGAGATAAAAATATCATTTGAATTAAAGAGAGCAGAGGTTATTAGAGTATCTATTTATGATATAAAAGGAAAAATAGTAAAAAGATTAGCAGATTATAAAAGATTTAGTTCTGGCAAAAACTGTATTGTCTGGGATTGTAAAAGTAATGATAATAATAAAATTAGTAATGGAATATACTTCTGTAAATTCGAAATGCAAGAAGAAGTTAAAGTAGAAAAATTAATAGTCTTGCATTAATGAGAAAAGAAGGAGGGTACAAAATATATTTTAGCGGATTTACATAGCATTGCTTGTATAAGTTCTCTTAAAAATAAAAAAATAAATGGAAGGAGAAAGAAAATGCTGAATAAAAAGAAAACCCTCGGAACAATAGCAATGATGTTTATTATTGCTATCTACTGCGGCTTATCTGCTGATACTATTATAGACAGCGTCTATTCCACACCTGAACTGGATGGGTATATCTTTTTTAGCCAGCAATACCAGAGTTTAAGTGTTAATAACTGGATGATACATATGGGAGCAGGGGATACTGGAACAGATCCAATTGCAAATGACCCTAATTCAAGAGGAAGATCTTATGTAAGTTTTGAAATGCCTGAAATACCAGAAGGTTATGCACTTGATAGTGTGTATATTAGACTTTACCAATACTCCTGTTATGGTAATAGCGTTCATGGACAATATCCTGATTGGAATGTTCCAGGTGGAGATACGATGTTCTGCATTATGGACCATATAGATTATGGAAATGAGCTTGATGTATCAGATTGGACAAAAGGCGACCCTGGCGACCCCGGCACTATACATACAAATATTGGCATTATTAGTGATAGGGCTGAATATGGATATCGTTATTTTGATATTACTCCTTATGTATGGGATGATTACGAAAATGATAGAGATAAAACCCAATATCGTATCAGATTTCCTATTGAAACTGATTGGGATTTTCTGAGTGATAATGTAATATTTAAAACTACAACTACTACTTATGTTTATCAACATCCAATTATTTTTCTTTATTTTTCCTCAACAAATTCAGTTGAAAAAGATATAAATGAAATATCTTATAATGTAAAATCATATCCTAATCCGTTTAATACTTCCACAACGATTTCCTTTAATACTTGTAGCAGATATAGAGAGGATATATTTGTAGAGGTTTATAATGTGAAAGGACAAAGAATTACAACACTGCTCACCAGTAGATATGGAACAGGAAACAGAACCGAAGTTCTCTGGGATGGTAGAAATATGGATGGAAATGTCGTAAGTTATGGGCTCTATCTAATTAAGATATCCGCCAGAGGTGGATCCTCATTTGGAGGAGAGGATAATGAAGTTAATGTCATAAAAAAGGTTATCAAATTAAATTAAAACACAGAAGAAAAAAAGACAAAGGAGTAAGAGATGAAAACGAAAAGATTCATCACAATGGTAGCAATAATACTTATTATTGCAATAAGCAGCTTATCTGCTGCAGAAGATGACAGCACTTATATTAAAGGACGCGCTGTCATCAAAGTTACAAATGTATTTAACCAGTTCAGTATTGGAGATGACGGATATGTGGAAACTGAGAAAGAATGGTTTAATACACTATCTGACCAATATCAGATATATGAATTGAACAAGGTGTTCAATTCTAACCATAACTTATTTAGGTATTATTACAGAATCTACTTTCCAGAAGATTTTGAAGTTCTTGATGTATGTGATGATTTTAAATTAGAAGATAATGTTAGATTTGCACTTCCTGATTATAAGGCCGAACCCTGTTTAATACCTGATGACCCATTCTATCACTATCAATGGGCTTTGACAAAAGTACAGGCAGATTCTGCCTGGGATGTTGCGGTAAGTAATCAGGACACAATAGTAATTGGTGTTGTTGATACAGGAGTGGATGTAGCATTGCCAAGCGACCCTACTACTTTTCTTCCTCATCCTGACCTAACAGATAATCTCTATATGGTAAATGATTCACTTATAGGATATTATATTCATTCACCCGGTGATTTACCTAATGGAATTTATTTTATGAAAGCAATCTCAAATAAGCAGGTTGCAACAAAAAAAATACTAATAATACATTAATAGTCCGGCTACGCCCTCCTAAAAGATGGAGGGTAAACCGTGACAAGGAGGAAAAA
>JACNFI010000139.1 GCA_014384665.1 Candidatus Cloacimonadota bacterium | reverse complement strand
AGTGTCCCAATTGTGGTGAAACTATGCGTCCACATTTTGTTTGCCCTCATTGTGGATTTTATAGAGGTAAAAAGATAATCTCTGTCTCAGAGTAATTTAGCCACTAAGGCACCATCCCCGCGGATGCGGGGACACAAAGGATTAGTATGAATTTTATTCTAATAGATAAATATCTTGGTGACTTTGTGTCTTTGTGGTTAAAATTAACCTGTTAACTATGAAAATCGCTTTAGATGCATTTGGCACTGATAGAGCCCCATATCCGGAGGTTGAAGGTGCTGTTCTTGCTGCAAATGAAAAATGTTGTTCAAAAATATTTATAGTTGGCAATCAGGATGTTTTAAATAAAGAGTTAGATAAATTTTATTATCCAGAAAATTCAATTCAAATAGTTGATGCAAAACAAAAAATTGAGTCCTCAAAAAAACCTATTACTGAATTAAAAAGGAAGCCCGATTCTTCTTTAATGAAAGCTGTTGCACTTGTGAAGAATCATGAAGCTGATGCTCTTGTAAGTGCGGGTTCTACAGGTGCTGTAATGGCATCTTCTTTGCTTAAGTTTGGACGTATTCATGGAGTTAAGAGGCCAGGATTGGCAATTTCTTTACCTACAATTTCAGAACCGGAAATTGTTTTGGATGTTGGAGCAAATGTTGACTGCAATGCTGAAAATTTAGTGCAATTCGCAGAAATGGGTAGTATTTATTCATCTTATTTTTTGAAAAAGGAAAAACCAAAAGTGGCTTTACTTAATATTGGTGAAGAGAGCAAAAAGGGGAATGAGGTTTCAATTGAAGCACATCGCAGATTAAAAGAACTGGAGGCAATCAATTTCATTGGCAATATTGAAGGAAAAGACATACTTAAAGGTATTGCAGATGTGATTATTTGTGATGGATTTATCGGAAATATTATGCTTAAGACAGTTGAAGGCGTGGCACTTTCACTATTTGAGATATTGAAACAAGAATTTCATAATGACTGGATTGCAAAAATCGGTGCAGTCCTTTCCTATCCTGCATATAGACATCTTAAAAAGAAATTGGATTATTCGGAATATGGCGGAGCATTCCTTATGGGAGTTAATGAAATATCTATCATTGCTCACGGACGCTCTAATGCAAAAGCAATCTGTAACGCAATGAAGTTTGCAAGTTTTTCAAAAGAGTCAAAATTCCTGGAACATATAAAAGAATATTATGCAAATTCCAAGGAGATGAATAGTGAATAATTACAAAGTGAAATTTGCTGGCGTTAGTATGTCTGTGCCCGATAAGGTGCTTACCAATGCTGACTTAGAAAAGATGGTTGACACTTCTGATGAATGGATTAGAACCAGAACCGGCATGGTTGAACGCAGAATAACTGATGAGAATACAGCAGCTTCAGATTTGTCATATAAAGCTATAGAGAAATTATTTAAAACAGTTGATATAAAGCAGAAGGATATTGATTTAATAATAGTAGCCACAATTTCTCCGGATCATTTGTTTCCTTCTACTGCTTGTATTTTGCAAAAAAAGTTGGGACTTCCTCCTGTGCCTGCCTTTGACCTTTCTGCTGGTTGCACTGGATTTATTTATGCTGTTACTATCGCCAAGAGATTTATTGAATGTGGAATGTCAAAAAATGCATTAGTGATTGGGGTTGAGCTTCTCACAAAAATTACTGATTGGACAGATAGAAATACCTGTGTGCTTTTTGGCGATGGAGCTGGAGCGGCAATCCTTACAAAAGCAAAAAAAGGTGAAATTTCTGAAATTGTTGATACTTATATCAATGCGGATGGGAAATATGGAGACTTACTTTATATGCCAGCCGGTGGTTCACGAATGCCTGCTACTACTTATACTGTTAAGAAAAATCTCCATACTTTAAGAATGGAGGGAAATAAAATTTTTAAAGCAGCAGTGAAGGCAATGGGAGATGCAGCTGTTACTATTTTACAGAGAAATGGACTCACAGGTGAGGATATTGATTGGTTGATTCCACATCAAGCAAATTTAAGAATAATTGATGCCACTGCAAGGAGAATAAAACTTCCTCCACAAAAGGTAATTATAAATATTGAAAAATATGGAAATACTTCATCAGCCACCATACCAATGGCATTTGCAGAAGCAGTTGAAGATGGCAGGATTAGACGAGGTGACATGGTTCTTTTAGATGCTTTTGGTGCGGGTTTTACCTGGGGAAGTGTTTTGTTGAGATATTAAGAATGAATATTAATAATGTCGCTTTCGTTTTCCCAGGTCAAGGTGCACAATATGTTGGAATGACAAAAGAATTCTACGATATTTCAGAATACAGGCATTATTTTGATAAAGCAAATAAAAAGTTGGGCTATGACCTTAAAAACATTATGTTTGAAGGGCCTATGGAAGAATTGAAGCAGACGCATAACACACAACCAGCTATCTTATTACATAGCATCCTTATTCTAAAATATTTTCAAAAACAATGCAAAATTGAACCAAAATTTGTTGCTGGACACTCATTAGGCGAGTTCTCAGCTCTTGTTGTTACTAATGTTCTTGATTGGGAAGATGCTCTTTATTTAGTTCATAAACGCGGAAAATTTATGATTGAAGCAAGTAAAGGTGTTCCTTTCAAAATGGCAGCAATAATTGGTCTCAATAAAGATATTATCGTTGAAATTTGTAATAATATTTCTGGAACTGTTATAGCTGCAAATTTTAATACTCCTATACAAACTGTAATTAGTGGAGAAGTTAGAGCGGTTTCTGAAGCTATTGAAAAATGCAAAAATGCAGGTGCAAAAAGGGTAGTAGAATTAGTAGTTGGTGGTGCTTTTCATTCACCTTTGATTGCTAAATCTGCTGAGTGGCTAAATGCAGAAATGAATAAAATTTCTTTCAAAACCGCGAAGATTCCTGTAATATCTAATTTCAAAGCAAAACCAGAGACAGAACCAAAAGAGATAATGGAGAACCTAACCCAACAAATCAAATCCCCAGTTCGTTGGGTAGAAAGTGTTGAATATATGATAAAAAACGGTGTTGATACTTTTGTTGAGTTTGGTCCAGGTAAGATAGTTTCTGGAATGATTAAAGCAATTGATAGAAATACAAAGAGGTATAATATTGATAGGATTGAGCATCTTGAGAAAGTTCTGGATGAAATAAATAATTATTAGTAAGAATGAAATCTTATGCAAAATTTATTTGAAACAAAAACAAGATATCCATCCTTTGAAGAAATTTTGAAAGAATATTCCGAAGAAGCTAATAACTATCAACCAAAAGAAGGAAATGTTTTTGGTTTTTGGATGCAGACTTTAGCGGATATACAATTCTTGGATTTAGAACTTTCAGGAATGACAAAAGATTACAAAATAGATGCAATCAATCATAAAGTATATTTTAATAATGATTATGAGAACATAAGAAAAAGAATTGCTCATTTGGATATAGTTGATAGTAAACCGACATTATATTCAAATATTATAGACCTATTCGGTGACACTAATGCTTATGCATTTCATAATTTATATCCATACAAAGGAAAATTTTATCCACGAATAGTTAGAACTATTATTAATAGTTTTAATTTAAAGAATGGAGATTTAATCCTTGATCCATATAATGGTTGTGGAACTACCACTCATGAAGCCGCTTTAATGTGTATAGATAGCATTGGAATAGATATTAATCCTATTGGTAATATAATTGCTGAATTAAAAAATGAATTATTATTTTTAAAAGAAAAAGATTTTGAATTAAATATTAACGATTTAATAACCATTTTTAATTACTTGGAAAATAAAAAGAGAACCCATAAGAATGAAATAATGTTTAAACTCTTTTTAATGCTATACTTTGACACAAAGGATGCTTTTACGAGAACTACAAGATATAATAAAAAAGGAGAACGGAGTTTATTTATTGAAAAATTTAATTATATAAAAGATTGCTACATTAAAATCAAGCAATTTTTAAAAGAATGGGATATTGACTATAAAAAGGCTACTGTTAAAGAAGGAAATGTTTTAGATTTAAAATCTTCAGGTATTGATGATGAATCTATTGATGCAATTATTACAAGTCCACCTTACTACTTTTCACTTGATTATGTAGGCAAAGACAAAATTGCTTATGATTATCTTAATGAAATAGGTTTTTTTAATCATAATATGCAAGATGTAAAAAATGAATATTTAGGTATGAAAGTAGGAACGGATATTCCTGGAAAAAGACTCCTAGAAAAAAAAGTAATAACTTATTTTAGAGATTTAGAAAAGTCCATTCAGGAAATGGTTAGAGTGTTAAAACCCAATGGTAAAATTGCAGTAGTAATAGGTGATAGCACTCTTAATGGTAAAAAGTTACCAACAACCCAAAGAACTTATGAATTTTGTTTAAAGTATGGACTCAAACATATAAGAACTGTTTTCAATCCATTACTCGGTGTCCGAAATAGAGCAATTAGAGGGGAAAGTATTTTATTATTTAATGGTTATATGCATAATAAAAGTGAGCAGCTTTAAGATCCTTAAATTCATCGAAATATTTCGATAAAGAACCATGAATTCTGCAATAGTTTGAAAGCTATATGTAAATTTTCTAATGCAGATAAAGTGATCCTATATCCACTTTGTGAAAAAATAAAAATGATAAATAAATATGAAAATATGGATCTGGAAGAAGTTATATGAAAACGCATGAAAAGTATTGAATTCAATAAAATTGTAATTATGGATAAGTCT
>JACNFI010000138.1 GCA_014384665.1 Candidatus Cloacimonadota bacterium | reverse complement strand
GTCACTGGCTTATAAAAAGTCAAGTAAAAAATATGGGTAGATATTATACACAACAGGAAGTTTTGGGGAGGATTAAATGAAAAAAATAAGAGTAGCTTTTGCCACTGACGACGGCAAAACATTTATGGGCAGACATTTTGGTGATTCTAATTTTTATGATATTTATGAATTTGATGAAAATCAGGCTGACTTTGTCGAAAGAATTGATAATACAGTCGATGAAGAGGAAGAGGTTCACGCAGATCCCAAAAAAGCAAAAGGCATTGCCAAACTTTTAATGGATGAAAATGTAAAAGTTGTAGTCTCAAAAATTTTCGGACCCAATATAAAAAGGATAAGGAAAAAATTTGTCTGTATTGTTATGAACGATGATTCTCTTGAAGATAGTATGAACCGTATTTGTAAAAACATCGGGCTTGTTATGGATGAATGGGAAAAGGGAGAAAAAAGAAAGCATTTAACTTTCAGGAAAAAGACAGATTCATGAACTTTCAAATGATAGAATGGGAAAAATCAAAAGGTATAAAGTTCCTGAAAAAAATTGGAATCAAAAAAAACTTCGTGCTTCTCGATTTTGGTGCCAGAATTGGCCATTATAGTATTCCAGCTGCATTTATTGTTGGTAAAAAAGGTAAAATATATGCTCTGGATAAGAATGAGTCCGCTCTGGATGAATTAAAAGAGAAATCAGAAAAACTCGGTCTAAAAAATATCGAAATCGTAAAAACCGATGGTAATCTGCAAACTAATTTTCCTGACAATTACTTTGATGCTGTGCTTTTATATGATATCCTTCACTTTTTGAGTAAAAATCAAAGAAAAATTCTATTTACAGAAATCTTTCGCATATTAAAAAAAAATGGACTTGTTTCTGTTTATCCAAAACATATTAATAGCGATTATCCAATGAGAGAATTGGAAAATCTAACTATTAAAGATATAATTAGAGAGATAGAAAAATTTGGGTTAGATTTTTCCAAAAAGATATGCGACACCATAAGTCACGATGATTCTCTAAATTATGGATGTGTTATTAATTTCAAAAAAAGGAGCGAAAATGAATAAAACTGAATATGCAGATAAAATTCTGAACGATAGGAAAAACAAAGATGAATTTTTTAAAAACCATCCACAATCTCCAATACCAATAAAAGATAAAAACCAGTTTAAAGGTTTAGATTATTATGAACCTGATATGAACTATAGATTTGTATTGGAATTAAAAGAATTGGAAGAAAAGAAATCTATTAAAGTTAATGACAGTGCTGGAAATGTGAGAGATATGCTGATTTGGGGAGAATTCCATTTTAAGATTGGCAATACAAAATGCTCTCTTCAGGCTTACAAAAGCGTAGCAGGTGAAGAAAGATTATTTGTTCCATTCAAGGATAAAACCAATGTAAAAGAAACTTACGGAGCAGGAAAATATCTGGATCTAATTTATGGAAAAGACCAAACCGAAGATGGTAAATGGATATTAGATTTCAATAAAGCTACAAATCCCTGGTGTGCTTACAGTGAAAATTATGCCTGTCCTTTTGTGCCACCTGCAAATTGGCTTGATGTAAAAGTTTTGGCTGGCGAAAAAAATTATCCTCTCGGACATTAATTCTATATGCCTAACTCGGATAAACCGAAACCAAAAAGATTAGAAACGAACAAAACGAACAAAATCTAACAAAAAATAAAAAAGTTCGTTATTGTTAGTGTTTGTTCGTTGCTAAAAATTCTTTTGCCAAAAAATGTAAGGATTTAAGAATTAAGTGCCTAAAATAGAGCCTTTTGAAAAACATCTTATAGAATACGAAGCATGGTTTGATAAATACCTGCCAGTATATCAATCAGAACTTCTGGCAATAAAATCAATTGCCAATGTGCCTGAAAATGCTGTTGAGATTGGCATTGGAAGTGGCTTATTTGCTAAACCGCTGGGAATTAAGAAAGGTATAGATCCGAGCTGGGCAATGATACAAAAATCCAGAGAAAGAGATTTAAATGTTGATTATGGAATTGCTGAGAATTTACCGTGGAATGATAACTCCATTGATTATGCTTTAATGGTTACTACGATTTGTTTTGTTGATGACCCTCTTAAATCAATATCAGAGGTTGATAGAATTTTGAAACCGAATGGAACTTTTGTAATCGGCTTTGTTGATAAAGATAGTCAGGTTGGTAAGCAATATCTCAAATATAAAAATACAAGTATATTTTATAAAGATGCAATTTTTTTTAGCACAAAAGAAATTCTTTCATTTTTCCAAAAAACAGGTTTTAAAAAAGAGAAGATACTGCAAACAGTTTTTGGACGATTAGATGAGATTAGAGAAGTACAAAATCCTGAACAAGGATTTGGCAAAGGAAGTTTTGTGGTAATTTTGGGAAAGAAATAAAAACAGTAAATATGAATTTAACCGATAAAGTTTCTAAAAACAACTATTATTCCTTTTTATGGCACGCAGTTTTTCTTGCTCTTGCCCAGAATTTTATGGATATAGATACTATTATTCCTGCTATGATGATCGATGCTGGAGGTACACCCCTACATATCGGAATACTCACAGCAATTATGATAGGTAGTGGCAGATTGTCTCAATTGATTTTCGCTCCATTTTTAAGTAATAGACCTTACAAAAGAAAATTCCTGTTAAGTGGAATCAATGCTCGCATAATTACACTTATTGGAATGACATTACTTTTTGTTTTCTCTAGTACATTATCCAATAATTTAATTCTCCTCTTGATCTTCATTTTGATTTTTATCTTTTCCATTAGCGGAGGATTTGCAAATATAAATTATACTGATATACTTGGTAAATCCGTATTGCAGGAAAGACGGAAGCACTTTTTTTCTATTAAACAGGTTGTTTCCAGTATTGGTGTTTTAATTTCTGCATATTTTGCCAGATACTTACTTAGAATCTATGATTACCCACAAAATTATACTATATTATTTTTTATTGCTGCAGTTCTGCTTATTGTGGCTTCTCTGGGATTCTGGAAGATTAAAGAAGTTGCAGCAGAAAATCTGAAGATCAGACATTTAAGAGAATTTTTCCAGATAATAAAAAAAGAATTTAAAACAAATAAGAAATTTGCACATTACTTACTTCTGACCAACACTCAAGGAGTATCTCTTGTGTTATTGCCATTTTTAATACTGTATGCTAAAGAAACTTTTGGAGCAGGTGGCCAGAATATTGGAAATTATTTACTCTTAAAGGTGATAGGTGGAGTGATAACAGGCGGTATTATGTTTTATGGTGCTAAGAAAATAAGATACCATTATTTATTATACATCATATCCCTTCTCTCCATATTGATCACTATTTCTATTTTAATTTTTCCTGGAGATATTCTTTTCCCTTACATTTTTCTATTTGGAGGTCTTGTTTATGCGTTTTATAGAATTGCAATAGGAGGAGTTCTTCTGGAAATAACTACAAATAAAAATCGTGCTTTATATACTGGTCTATCAGGAGCGGGAAATATTTTACCTGCAATATTTCCTCTATTAGGTGGATGGATAGTGAATCAATTTGGATTTATTCCTTTCTTTATAATTTTTATCATCATTATCACTATTTCATTTTATTTTACTTACAAATTAGATTGTCAGAAGTAAAGAGATAAATTTATGGAAAAAAAATATCCTGAATCAAAAGTAGAATTAACTCCAAAGATTGCAAAAAATTATGATAAGATTATGAATGTAGCTTCGCTTGGATTGTATGTGAAATTTATCCGGAAAGCAATTAAATCTATGGGCATATCTCCTGATGATAAAATTCTTGATTTTGGTGCTGGAACCGGCAGGAATGCTATTCTGATGAATAAATACCTTTCTGATAAAGGTGAAATTCTCGGTTTGGAAATCTCCGAGAAAATGATACAGCAATTTAAAATAAAGACTAATAATATTCCTAATATAAGAGTAATAAATCAGAGTATCGATAAACCGTTAAACTTAGAAGAAAAATTTGATAAAGTGTTTATCTCGTTTGTTCTTCATGGTTTTCCGCATTCTGTTAGAAAAGATATTATTAGAAGTGCTTTTAATGCACTCAAAGATGGTGGGGAATTCATCATTCTTGATTTCAATGAATTTATTTTAAAGAATACTCCTTTCTATTTTCGTATTCCTTTTAAGAAAATTGAATGTAAATATGCATTTGATTTTGTGGAAAAAGATTGGAAAAATATATTGCACACCTATGGATTTAATGGGTTTGAAGAGATCTATTTTTTCCAGAAATATGTTAGACTCCTTAAAGCAAAAAAAGAATAAAAAAATTTGAAAGATGAAAAACAAAATTAAAATTGCTATTCCTACAAATAATGGAGAAAATATCTTTACCAAAATGTTAGGTAGAGCAAAAGAGTTTCATATTTATGAAATTAATGAGAAAAAATTTAGATTTATTGAAAAGAGAAATAATCCTTATGAAAATACAATGCAACATTTAAAAACTATGGATGTATATGAGTTGATAAACGACTGTGATATTATTATTTCTGGCAGAATTGGTAAAAAAGGAATAAAAAGATTAAAAGAAAGAGATTTGAAACTTTTTTTCAGAAATGGAAAAATAAAGGATGAATTAAAAAATTTAATTATAACAGAAAATTTTTGGAAAATGTAAGTTAATTTGTAATTTAATGGGGTCTGCAAAATAGATAATTTCACCTCACTTGTCATTCCCGTGAAAACGGGAATCCAATGAAATACTTGTCCTCACGAAAGTGG
>JACNFI010000137.1:1366-4789 GCA_014384665.1 Candidatus Cloacimonadota bacterium | reverse complement strand
ACTATCTACGGGGTTTACCTGCCTTATCTTCATTTATCTGAGGTGGATTAAAATTGTAACACGCTTCTCTGAAGCGTCTGTCAGAAGGAGCTCTGCTCCATATTATGAACCAGAGATTCATAATACAGACGGAACAGTCCCCGCGGACGCGGGGATCCGTGTTACAGAGGGAATAGAGTTCCCAAGTGCGAAACTTGAGTTAACTAATATTAGAGACATATAAATCAATAAGAAATTATCTGCTTTCTTGACAATTAATTATAGTCAAATTTTTTTATTCAAATATTTTTGATTAAAATTGATATTATCCAAAATCTAATCTATAAGGTGTTATTAGTTTATGTTTATATTAACAATTATTCTAATTATTTTTATTATTTACGCTATATTTGAATACAAATACCAACAAAGGTGTAGAAAGAAAATCCCCCTTGTAATTCATATAAATGGCACTCGTGGCAAATCAAGTGTTACAAGATTGATAGCAGCGGGTTTACGAGCTGGAAGCATAAAAACGATTGCAAAAACAACAGGTTCCGCTCCCAGAATAATTTTAGAGAATGGAAATGAAATTCCTATCGTTCGTTATTTTGGTGCAAATATAAAAGAGCAACTAAAGATATTCAGGTTTGCTTCAAAAAGAAATATTGATGCTTTGGTCCTGGAATGTATGGCAATTAACCCAGAATATCAGTGGATAACTGAACAAAAAATGACAAAGTCAGATATTGGAGTTATTACAAATATCAGGCTTGATCATCTTGATTTAATGGGACCAGGTATAAAAAATGTTGCAAAATCAATATGTAATACTTTACCTAAAAATGGAAATGCTTTTACTTGTGAGCAAAAGTTATTTCGTTTTATGAAAAAAGTTTCTGATAGACAAAATATTGATCTTCAACTTGTGGAAAGTAATAATATAACAGATGAGGATATGAAAGGATTTCCGTATATTGAACATAATGAAAATGTAGCCTTATCAATAAAAGTATGTGAAAATTGTGGAGTTGAAAAGAAGATTGCTCTTAATGGTATGAAAAAAGTCAATCCAGACATTGGTGCTACAAAATTATTCTTCTTAAAAGATGAAGATAAAAAAATCTATTTTGCTCATTCATTTGCTGCAAATGACCCAGAATCTACAACATTTGTAATGCAATATATAAAGAACTTGCACAAGGATATTGAGTTTACTGGTATTGTGTTAAATACCCGTGCAGACCGTATGTTTCGTTCTAAACAGTTAATTAGAATGTTAAATACAATTCAATTTGATATGATGTATCTAATTGGTGAACAAACATCTACAATAAAATTTTATGCCATAAAACATAATATTTCTCAAAATAAAATTTTTAATCTTGGTTGGATTAAAGGAAGTGAACTTATAAAACAAGTTATAAAGGTTAAATCAAAAAGAATATTATTAATTGGAATTGGAAATATTGGTGGAAATGGTGGAATTATCGTAAAATATTTCAGTGAAAAGCAAGGTAATAAGCCACAAAAACACACAAAAGAGCACAAAAGTAATTTTTGATTATACTGAATTTTCGTGTTTATTCGTGGCTGAAAATCATAAGGAGAACTACATGTTTGAAGTTTCAGTTGGATTTGGTGTTATTATCAGTCTTTTCTTCTTGGAAACATTCGGAGTTGCTGCTGGTGGTATTGTGGTATGTGGTTATATTGCAATGTATCTGCATCAACCCTGGACTATTTTTGCAACTTTATTAATTAGTTTTATTGTTTATGGAATTGTTAAATTGCTTGGCTCCTTTATGTTTATTTATGGAAGAAGAAGAATGGTGATTTCTGTTCTCTTAGGTTTTATATTTGGGTGGATTGCAAGAAGTTATGGTTTATTTACTTCACTACATGGGGATTATTCTGTTCAGGTAATTGGTTATATCATTCCAGGATTAATTGCAAATTCAATGGATAGACAGGGAGTTGTCCAAACTTTAACAGTAATGGGCATTGCTGCTGTGCTTGTGAGATTTATTTTGGTGCTTGTGTTTGGTGGAAAATTGATTGGTTAACAAGGAGGGTTATGTTTATTCCAAGTGCTAAGTCAAAAATAAGTTTAATTACACTTCTTGTCATTGCAATAATTTTATTCATCTGGTCTTTCAAAAGTCGTGTATTTATAGAAGAAAAATATTTTGATGAAAAACTTGCTTCTGCACAATTAATGCAAGAAGCCGAACAAGTCATTCGTGAATTTCGATTGAGCCAAAATATATTTATTGATGAAAATAATGACCCTAATAAAACAGCTTTGATAGGTGAAAAGGAAACCGAAATAACAACTGATAGAGGAAGTTTGGAAGCGAAACTTACAACACTAAATCCGAATTTTGCTGCTGTAATAGTTGATTATTTTAAAAAGGCAAAATTGAAAAAAGGAGATTTAGTTGATGTAAGCTTAACTGCATCAATGCCTGCTTTAAATATTGCTGTTATGAGCGCTGCAAAAGTATTGGATTTAGATTTAGTTATTATAAGCTCGGTTGGAGCCTCTATGTTTGGATCAACTGATCCTGATTTTACCTGGTTGGATATTGAAACTCTACTTTATGATAAAGGTATATTTCCATACAAAAGTATTGCAGCTTCCCTCGGTGGTGGAAGAGATTTAGGAAGAGGATTAAGCAAAGTCGGCAGAGATTTGATAATAAAAGCAATTAAAAGAAATAATATTCAATTGGTTAGAGAAAGTAGTCTTGAGAAAAATGTTGAAGAAAAAATGTCACTATTTTCAAACTATTCAAATAATGAGATTAAATTATATGTTAACATCGGTGGTGGATTATCCAGTCTTGGTGATGCAATAAATGGCAAACTTTTATCACCTGGTTTGCATAGGTATGTTTCCACAAAAAATATTCCAATCAAGGGAACTATGTTTTTATTCGCTGAAAAAGGGGTTCCCATTATTCATTTACTTGATATTCCTAAAATAGCCGAAATATATGACTTACCAATTGCACCAGTTCCTTTACCCGAACCTGGAATTGGAAAGGTTTTTGTGGAAGAACATTACAGTACAACTGTTGCAGCAATTTCACTTGCTATTATGGTAATATTAATCTTAATTGTAATCTTCTTTGACCATAAACAGCAAAAATTTACAGAAAAGGAAATCAATATTTCAAACAAGGATTATTCCATGAAAAATAAATTTATATTTATATTGATTTTTGCGGTTCTAATGTTTGATGCTGTTCTTGCAAAAAGCAATATTTCAGAAATTAAATATGTAAAGACTACAAACGAATTTTCAATCTTCAATTCAAAAGCAAGTAAAATTATAAAATACTTTCTTATACTTCCAGAAGAAGAAATAAAGATAAAAACTTCAAATATAGATAGTTTAAGAATATATTCAAGACTAATTTTAGAAGAAGATTACAAACT
>JACNFI010000137.1:0-1075 GCA_014384665.1 Candidatus Cloacimonadota bacterium | reverse complement strand
TTGCTATAAGTCCACAGAATAGTTATGATGTAAGAGTTTTGCTTATTAATGATAAAGAATATACATATTATATTCCAAAATCAAGAGAGATAAGATTACTCCTTGAAGGTCCTGTTTTGTTAAAAATTATTAGTCGTTTAGTTTTTGATAATCTAATTGTGAAAAAATATAATTATCGGTTTGAATTGTATGATAATGAAGAATTGCTAACTATTTTTCAGGAAGAAGCCCATAAATCTGCTAAAGCAGTTTTTGTAGATTATAAAGATAAGATGCCTTCAAGTGGAGATGTGAATATTATTAAGTTCTCTAAAGGAATACATCATATTACTATTAAGGATTGCGATGCAAATCGTGAGTTGATTTTCAGACTTTATATAAATAAATCTGCTATAAAACTTAAAGAAAAATGAAAAACATTATACTTTTTCTTATCGTATTTATTTGTATCTCAGCATATTCTTTTGCGTTTGACAATGAATTTTCATTAAATAGTAAAATAGAATTTGCAACATATTATAATAGTAATATTTTGAAACTCTCATCTGAGAATATTAATGAATTCAAGGAAAATTTGAAACCGGATAGATATCATATAAAATCTGTTGATGATATTGTGACATCATTTCGGTGTGAATTGGCATTTAAACATTATTTTGCTTTTGGGCATACACAGATTGACAAAATCATTTTTAAATACAACAAATGTTGGAAGAATGATTTAAAAGATGTAAAATTTATAGGAGCAGAAGTAATACAATATTTCAGTAAATATTTTAATATATCAGCTAAATATTTTTATTTCCCATATATCTATATAAATCATTATTATAGCCTACTTGATAATGGAGATGTGTATAGAAAATTTTCATACTCAAAGAATGTTTATCGCTCTGGTATGAATTTGAAGTTTGTAGACTTAATTCATTTTGGGTATCAATTTGAATACTCACAGAATTATTATAACAAATATTTTGGTGAATACGATTCAGATGATTTTAAGCATTCTTTTTCTATTACATTTTTTCCTTATGAGAATATAAGGATGAAATTCCGATACTCATATAAGCAGTCG